>NZ_JBIGIA010000009.1:0-240369 GCF_043555975.1 Pelomonas nitida
CGTTGTGCCTGCAAGGGGGCTCAGCCGAGGCGCAAAGCGGAGCTGGACTCGATGTCCAGCGAGCATTTGCAACGACGGATCAGCCCCCTTGCAGGCCCAACCCGAGGGGCCGGGGCGATTTGCGGGGCAATTCGGCGTTGCCGACTCGTTGTGGGGGCCCATCCCACGCCTCGTCGGCGCCTTGCCTTGCCCCGCAACTCGCCCCGGCGCGCTCCAGGCCCAAAGCCCGACAGCCTCCTAGACTGGGGCCATGAACGAAGACCGCCTGCTGCCGCCCGATGACCCGTTGCGCCTGACGCTGCACAACGAGGTGCATGCCCGCCCACCGGCCCGCATCCGGCTGCCGGCGCTCATCGTCCACATCGCCGTGCTGAACGGCGGCATCAGCCGCGCCGATGAGCACGCCCACCTGCGCCTGCTGCCCGGCCAGCAGGCCTTGCCCGAAGAGGCGCTGCACGCCAACTTCCTGCGGCTGCGCTGCGGCGAGTTTTCGCTGAAGTGGGAACGCCACGCCGAGTTCACGCGCTACGCCGTCGTGCAGGCACTGCCGGCCGACGCCGAGGCCAGCCCGCAGACGCTGGACACGCTGACGCTGCGCGTGGCGACCGACTGGCTCAGCCGCATCCCCGGCCGCACGTTCGCCGCGATCAAGCTCGTCATGATCGAGCGGCCCCTCACCTTCACCAGTGGCGCGCTCGCCGAAGCGAAGGCGTGGTTCGCCGACCAGGCCGTCGTCGCCTCGACCATGGGCGGCCATTCGCTCGTCGTGACGGACTTCCACCTGCGCGGCAGCGGCTTCGAGCACCTGGTGGTGCTGGCCGAGCCCGGCACGCCGGAAACCCGTGCCGGGCGCATCTCGCAGCGGCTGCTCGAACTGGAGACTTATCGCCTCATGGCGCTGCGCGGCCTGCCCGCCGCCAAGGCGCTGGGCGCCACGCTGGCCGAGCTGGAAGCCACGCTGGCGGCCATCACGGCGCGGCTGCAGCAGCACGGCGCCTCCGAGGCCGAACTGCTGGACGACCTCATCTCCACCGCCGCGCGCGTCGAGCACGCCACGGCCGAGCACCAGTACCGCTTCGGCGCCACGCAGGCTTATCACGCCATCGTCACGAACCGGCTGGACGAGCTGCACGAAGGCAAGGTGGCCGGCACGCAGACGCTGGGCGAATTCATGCAGCGCCGGCTGTCGCCGGCCATCGCGACGGTGGCCGCGACGGCGCAGCGGCTGGCCGAGCTTTCGCAGCGCATCTCGCGCGCCAGCGCGCTGCTGCGCACGCGGGTGGACATCGCCACCGAGGCCCAGAGCCAGCAGCTGCTGTCCCAGCTGGGCGAAGGCCAACGCACGCAGTTGCGCATGCAGGCCACCGTGGAAGGCCTGTCGCTCGCGGCCATCACCTACTACGTCGTCAGCCTGCTGCTGTACTTCTTCAAAGCGCTGAAGACTGAAGGCTGGCTGCCGGTGGCGCCGGAGCTGGCGGCCGGCGCGGCCATTCCCATCGTGCTGGCCGGCGTGTGGTGGACGACGCGGCGCATTCACCGCAAGTTCTTCGGCCATTGAGCCCCGCGTAGAATCAATCACCGGGCCCAAATTTTGTCTTCGGCCCGGCGCGTCGCGCCTTGACTTCGACAGCGAAGTCAGCCAGCGACGCCACGGCCTCCCCGGCCGTCGAGGGCGCCAGCCCTCTTGCCGAAGCAAGTCAAGCGCTCGCAGCCCAGGTCGCGCACTGCCTAACGCGCGCCGCAACTGTGAACACCACTGACATGGAAATCTTCGACTACGACAACATCCTGCTGCTGCCGCGCAAGTGCCGCGTGGAGAGCCGTTCGGCCTGCGACACCTCGGTGCCGTTCGGTCCGCGCCGCTTCAAGCTGCCTGTCGTCCCCGCGAACATGAAGACCGTCGTGAACGAGCCCATCACCGAGATGCTGGCGCGCGACGGCTACTTCTACGTGATGCACCGCTTCGATCTCGACAGCCTGGCCTATGCCCGCAACATGCGCGAGAAAGGCCTGATGGTGTCGCTGAGCGTCGGCGTGAAGCCGGCGGACTACGCGCTGGTGGATCAACTGGCCGCCGAGGGTGTCGGCGCCGACTACCTGACCATCGACATCGCACACGGCCACGCCGAAAGCGTGCAGCGCATGATCGCCCACATCAAGCAAAAGCTGCCCGAGGCCTTCGTCATCGCCGGCAACGTCGGCACGCCGGAAGGCGTCATCGACCTCGAGAACTGGGGCGCCGACGCGACCAAGGTGGGCGTGGGCCCCGGCAAGGTCTGCATCACGCGGCTGAAGACCGGCTTTGGCACCGGCGGCTGGCAGTTGTCGGCGCTCAAGTGGTGCTCGCGCGTGGCCACCAAGCCCATCGTGGCCGACGGCGGCATCCGCCACCACGGCGACATCGCCAAGAGCATCCGCTTCGGCGCCAGCATGGTCATGATCGGCTCGCTGTTCGCCGGCCATGAGGACTCGCCCGGCCAGACGGTGGACGTCGACGGCAAGCGCTACAAGGAGTACTACGGCTCCGCGAGCGACTTCAACAAGGGCGAGTACCGCCACGTCGAAGGCAAGCGCATCCTGGAGCCGGTCAAGGGCCGCCTCGCCGACACCTTGCGCGAGATGCAGGAAGACCTGCAGAGCTCCATCTCCTACGCCGGCGGCACGCAGCTGACCGACCTGAAGAAAGTGAACTACGTCATCCTCGGCGGTGAGAACGCGGGAGAACATTTGTTCATGTGATCGTTCGCGCGAGCGGACGGTAGTCAGCCGTCCGCTCAGTCCACCGCGCCGAAACGCACGGTCGCCTCGAAGCCCGGCTCGGCGTTGCGCAGCTGCAGTTCGCTGCCGTGCGCTTCGGCCACCAGCCGGCACAGGCACAGGCCCAGGCCGACCCCACCCTCGCCGCGCGTGCGCGCTTCGTCCGGCCGATAGAACGGCTGGCCCAGCTGCGCCAGCGCTGCGGGCGGCACGCCGGGGCCGAAGTCGCGCACCGTCAGTCGCACACCCGCGCCCTCGCGGACCAGCCCGAGCTGCACCGCGCCGCGCGCGCCGTCGTTGTGGCGCAAGGCGTTGTGCAACAGGTTGCGCAACAACAGCTGCACCCGCAGGCGATCCAGCTTCAGCACCGGCAGATCGGGCTCGATGCTCAGCGCCACCCCCGGCTGCGCCTGCTCCCGCACCAACGCGGCCAGGTCGCAATCGGCGCGCTGCAGCGCGCGATGCCCGCTGCCCAGCCGCTCGCTCTCCAGCAGCGATGTGATGAGGTCGCGCATCTGCGCCAGTTCCTGCAGCAGCGCATCGCGGGACGCGCCCTCCTCCACCAGCTCCGCATGCAGACGCGCCCGCGTCAACGGGCTGCGCAGTTCGTGGCTGATGGCCAGCAGCAGCGCGCGCTTGCCGTCCAGCATCGCCTGGATATCGGCCGCCATCTGGTTGAAGCGCACGGCCAGATCGCCGATCTCGTCGCCATGGATGACCGGCACGCGGTGCGAGAACTCGCCGCGCCGGAATGCCTCGGCGCCCAACGCCAACGCATGCAGAGGCCGCACCATGTGGCGGATCATGCCGAACGCGCAACCGGTGACCAGCAACAGCGCGGGCACGGCCCAAAGCAGCCCGTAGGCGCTGCCCTCTGAACTCCAAAGGATGACGCTGCTGGCGCATGCCAGCATGAAGAAGATGGCGATCAGCCGCGCACCCAACGAATGCTTGAAGCGCTTGTGCTGGTGGTGCCACCGCTGATGCCAGCGATGCCGCACGCGCCAGCGGTAGTTCCAGTCCCGCTGCATGCGCTTCAGGCGCTGGGCGCGCTTCTTCTGCTTGCGTTCCCAGCGCTCGCGCCAGCGGTGGTCGTAGACGTGGTTTCTCACGACGCGCGCTCCGGCAGTGCGAAGCAGTAACCGGCATTGCGCAGCGTCTTCAGCGCCGCCAGCGGCTCCAGCTTGCGGCGCAGCCGGCTCACAAGAATGTCCACGGCGCGCGTGAACAGCTCGGCCTCCTGGCCACGCAGGCGGTTGAGGATGTCGTCACGCGAGAACACCTTGCCGGGCTCGCGCGCCAGCATCAGCAGCAGCTCGTACTCGGTCCCGGTCAGCTCGACCAGGCCACCGGCACCGCGCACCTCGCGCCGCGCCATGTCGATCTCCAGGCCCTCGAAACACAGGCGTGACAGCGGCGCGGCCGGCTGCTGCGGCACTGCCACAGGTGCCAGCCGTGTACGCCGCAGGATGGTCTGCAGCCGCGCCGCCAGTTCGCGCGGCTCGAAGGGCTTGGGCAGGTAGTCGTCGGCGCCCAGCTCCAGGCCGACGACGCGGTCGGTCAGGTCGCCCCGCGCGGTCAGCATCAGCACCGGGATGTCTCGCCAGGCCGCGTTGCCCGCGCGCAGTTGCCGGCAGAACTCGAAGCCGTCCATCTCAGGCAGCATGCCGTCGAGGATGAGCGCGTCGAAGCGCTCGGCGGCCAGCCGCTGCAGCGCGGCGCTTGGGCGCGTGACGGCGTCGAGCTGCAGGTCGAAGCGGGCCAGGTATTGCGACAACGGGCCGGCCAGCGCCTCGTCGTCGTCGATCAGCAGCAATCGGTGCATGGCCCGATTATTCGGCCCGCACGAGCGTGATGGCGCGCTCGGGGCAGGCCTTGACGCAATGCCCGCAGGCCTCGCAGGCCGCCGCATTGGGCGTGAACGCCTGTTCCCAGCCATGGGCTATGCCGCGCAGCTTGCCGAACAGGCTCAGCCCCTGGCGGTCCTGCGCTGGCAGCTTGCCGAGACTGAACACGTTGAAAGGGCAGACAGCCAGGCAGCTGCCCTTGCCCTCGCAGCGGTTGCGGTCGATGCGGGGCTGCAGGCGGCCGCGCGGCTGGGTCCCGCAATGCACGTCCATCATGCGTCGTCGCGCTGATGGCGGCCACGACCCAGGCGCCCCATCATGAAGCGCAGCACCTGGCGCTGCTCGGCGTCCAGCGAATCGAAGAAATCGCCGAACGACTCGACGAGCGACGGCCCGGCGGCGCGCAGCGCGTCCAGGCGTGCGTCGAACAATTGCTGCGCCGACTCGCGCGGGAATTCCTCTCCCGCGATGAGCCCGGCCAGCTCCGGCCCGCGCGCCAGACCCTTCAGCGCCGCGCGCTGGCGCTGGAGCTGTTCGAACCAGACACCGAGCCGGCGCTGCTGCTCGGTGTCGAGGTCCAGCTTGGCGCCAACCCGGGCCAGCAGGTGTTGGGCGAAGCCGTCAGCAGCGTCGCCGAAACCACGGCCGTGATGGCGGTGGCCGAAGTGATGGTGAAACTCGTGGTGTGCGTGCCAGCGACGAAAGAAGTTCATGGCGTTGCTCCGTCAGGGCGCTCGAGGCCCGGTGTGGTGATGACGCTCATGATTCCCGTCAGCGCGCGGCGACGCATCTCGGTGCGGTATCGCCGGGTTTCGTTTTGTATCGCCCCGGAGGGCGCCCTCTAAAATCGCCCGCTCACTCCCCTGATGACCCGCCCCGTGAGCACGGGGCGACAGCCGAGACCGCCCTGTGACCGAACTCGCCAAGTCCTTCGAACCCGCCGCCCTGGAAGCCCACTGGGGCCCAGCCTGGGAGGCCGCCGGCCTCTACGCGCCGACGCTGGACCCGGCCAAGCCCTCCTTCAGCATCCAGCTGCCGCCGCCCAACGTCACCGGCACGCTGCACATGGGCCACGCCTTCAACCAGACGGTGATGGACTCGCTGACGCGCTACCACCGCATGAAGGGCGACAACACGCTGTGGGTGCCCGGCACCGACCACGCCGGCATCGCCACGCAAATCGTCGTCGAGCGCCAGTTGCAGGCCGCGGGCCAGAGCCGCCACGACCTGGGCCGCAAGAACTTCGTCGCCCGCGTGTGGGACTGGAAGCAGGAGTCCGGCAACACCATCACCGGCCAGATGCGCCGCCTGGGCGACTCGGTGAGCTGGGGCCACGAATACTTCACGATGGACGAGAAGCTCTCGACCATCGTCGTCGAAACCTTCGTGCGCCTGTACGAGGAAGGGCTGATCTACCGCGGCAAGCGTCTCGTGAGCTGGGACCCCATCCTGCAGTCCGCCGTGTCGGACCTGGAGGTCTCGTCTGAGGAGGAAGACGGCTCGCTGTGGCACATCCGCTATCCGCTGGCCGACGGTTCGGGCTCGCTGGTCGTCGCCACGACGCGGCCCGAGACCATGCTGGGCGACGTGGCCGTCATGGTCCACCCGGAGGACGAGCGCTACGCCGCGCTGATCGGCAAGCTGGTGAAGCTGCCGCTGACGGACCGCGAGATCCCCGTGATTGCCGACGATTACGTGGACCGCGAGTTCGGCACCGGCGTCGTCAAGGTCACGCCGGCCCACGACACGAACGACTACGCCGTCGGCCAGCGCCACAAGCTGCCGATGATCGCGGTGCTGGATCTGCAGGCCCGCATCAACGATCAAGCCCCCGAGGCCTACCGCGGCCTGGACCGCTTCGTGGCCCGCAAGAAGATCGTGGCCGACCTGGACGCACTGGGCCTGCTCGTCGAGGTCAAGAAGCACAAGCTGCAGGTGCCGCGCTGCGAGCGCACCGGCCAGGTCATCGAGCCCATGCTGACGGACCAGTGGTTCGTCGCCGTCACCAAGCCCAGCGCCGACGGCAAGAGCATTGCCGAGAAGGCCATCGCCGCCGTGGACACCGGCGCCGTCAAGTTCCACCCCGAGCAGTGGGTCAACACCTACAACCACTGGATGGGCAACCTGCAGGACTGGTGCATCTCGCGCCAGCTGTGGTGGGGCCACCAGATCCCGGCCTGGTACGGCACGGGCGGCGAGCTGTTCGTTGCGCGCAGCGAAGAGGAAGCCCAGGCTCGCGCCAAGGCCGCCGGGTATCTCGGCGAACTGACCCGCGACCCCGACGTGCTGGACACCTGGTACTCGTCGGCCCTGGTGCCGTTCTCGACGCTGGGCTGGCCCGAGAAGACGCTGGAGCAGGAGCTGTTCCTGCCGTCGTCCGTGCTCGTGACCGGCTACGACATCATCTTCTTCTGGGTCGCCCGGATGATCATGATGACGACGCACTTCACCGGCAAGGTGCCGTTCAAGGACGTCTACATCCACGGCCTGGTGCGCGACTCGCAGGGCCAGAAGATGAGCAAGTCCGAAGGCAATGTGCTGGACCCGGTGGACCTCATCCAGGGCTGCGACCTGGAGACGCTGACGAAGAAGAGCACCACCGGCCTGCGCAAGCCCGAGACGGCACCCAAGGTGGCCGCCCGCGTGAAGAAGGAGTTCCCGGAAGGCATGCCGGCCTACGGCGCCGACGCGCTGCGCTTCACGATGGCCAGCTACGCCAGCCTGGGTCGCAACATCAACTTCGACACCAAGCGCTGCGAGGGCTACCGCAACTTCTGCAACAAGCTCTGGAACGCGACGCGCTTCGTGCTGATGAACACCGAGGGCCAGGACTGCGGCCTCGCGCACGAGCAAAGCGCCTGCCCGCCGGGCTACAACGTCTTCAGCCACGCCGATCGCTGGATCACCAGCGAGCTGCAGCGCGTCGAGGCGGCCGTCGCCCAGGGCTTCGCCGAATACCGCCTCGACAACGTCGCCAATGCCATCTACAGCTTCGTCTGGGACGAGTACTGCGACTGGTACCTCGAGATCGCCAAGGTTCAGATCCAGAACGGCAACGAAGCCCAGCAACGCGGCACGCGCCGCACGCTGATCCGCGTGCTGGAGACCACGCTGCGCTTGCTGCACCCCATCGCCCCCTTCATCACCGAGGAGCTGTGGCAAGCCGTGGCCCCCATCGCCGCGCGCAAGACGGTGGCCTACATCGGCCAGGCGCCCTACCCCGTGGCCCAGCCGGAGCGCATCGACGCCGCGGCCGACGCCTGGGTGGCGCAGCTGAAGGAAGTCGTCGGCACGACGCGCAGTCTGCGTGCCGAGATGGCGCTGAGCCCCAGCGACCGCGTGCCACTGCTGGTGGGCGGCGATCTGTCCTTCCTGACGGAAGCCGCTGCCGTGCTGAAGGTGCTGGCCAAGCTCAGCGCCGTCGAGCTGATCGCCGATGACGCCGAGTTCGCCAAGCAGAGCGCCACGTCGCCGGTGCTGGTGCACGGTGCGGCCAAGCTCGCGCTGAAGGTCGAGATCGACGTCGAAGCCGAGCGTGCCCGCCTGACCAAGGAAGCGACGCGCCTCGAAGGCGAGATCACGAAGGCCGAGGCCAAGCTCGGCAACGAGAGCTTCGTGGCCCGCGCCCCGGCCGCCGTCGTGGAGCAGGAACGCGCCCGTGTGGCCGGCTTCAAGGAAACGGTCGCGCGCCTGCGCGAGCAACTGGCCCGACTGCCGGCGGCGTAACCGCCGGCGGGCGCGCCCCGCGGATCTGGCCCTTGTCCAGCGAGACCCGCAGCGGCGCCACCGCTGCGGGTTGCCGCATGGCGCCATCCCGTTGAGCCAACCCGCGGCTGCGCCTGGTCATGGATGTTTGGGGGCCCCAACCAGGGGGCATAACCGTCACAACTCGCGTGACACAATCGACGACACCCCCCCCAACCAGTGCATTCATGGCCACCTCTTCGCGATCACCGATCACCAAAGCCATCTTCCCGGTTGCCGGTCTCGGCACGCGTTTCCTGCCGGCCACCAAGGCCCAGCCCAAGGAAATGCTGCCCGTGGTGGACAAACCACTGATCCAGTACGCCGTGGAAGAAGCCTACGAGGCCGGCGTGCGCGAAATGATCTTCGTCACCGGCCGCCACAAGCGCCCCATCGAAGACCACTTCGACATGACTTTTGAGCTCGAAGTGGCGCTCGAGAACTCCGGCAAGCAGGAACTGCTGGACGTCGTCCGCAGCGTCAAGCCGGCCGACATGGAGTGCATCTATGTGCGCCAGGCGCAGGCCCTGGGCCTGGGCCACGCGGTGCTCTGCGGCCAGCGCCTGGTCGGCAACGAGCCCTTCGCCGTGCTCCTCGCTGATGACCTGATGGTGGGCCCGCAGCCCGGCCGCGGCATCCTGAAGCAGATGGTGGAGCAGTTCGCCGACTGGCGCGCCTCCATCCTGGCCGTGCAGGAAGTGCCTGCCGAGCACACGCGCCGTTATGGCATCGTCGCGGGCACCCAGGTGAACGACAACCTGATGGACGTGAACCGCATCGTCGAGAAGCCGTCGCCGGAATCCGCGCCGTCGCGCCTGGGTGTCGCCGGCCGCTACATCCTGACGCCGGGCGTGTTCCACGAAATCGCCAACCAGCCGCGAGGCGTGGGTGGCGAAATCCAGCTGACCGACGGCATCGCCGGCCTGCTGCGCCGTGAAAAGGTCTTTGCCTACCGCTATGAAGGCAAGCGCTACGACTGCGGCAGCAAGGAAGGCTTCCTGCAGGCCAACGTCGAGCTGGCACTCGCCCACCCGCAACTGGGCGCGGGCTTCAAGGAATTCCTGCTGGGCCTGGAGCTCTGAGCGCCACGGCGGCGGCGTTCAGCGCCGCCGCAGCACGTGGGTGAACTCTGCGCCGGCAGACTGCTGCTCGACGAGTTCATTGCCCGTCTGGCGCGCAAAGGCCTGGAAGTCGCGCATGGAGCCCGGGTCGGTGGCCACGACACGCAGCAACTCGCCGCTGAGCATCTCGGCCAGCGCCTTCTTGGCTTTCAGGATGGGCAACGGGCAGTTGAGCCCCCGGGTGTCGATCTCGCGTTGAACGTCCATGGGTTCATTCTCGCTTCATGTCGGGCAGATCGAGCCACTGCGGCTCGATGCCTTTTGAACGCAGCCACGTCGCCAGCGCCTGGCCGGTGCCCTGTGGCCAGCAGCGCACCGCTTCGGGCGCGATCAGCTTGTATTCGACCAGCTCGGGCGACAGCCGGATCTCACCCCGTGCCGCCGCGTGGTAGGCAATGATGAGCTGGTTCATGCGCTGGAAGTCCCACACGCCCAGCAAGCTCAGGCGGTCGACCGTCAGCGACGTCTCCTCGGCGATCTCGCGGCGAATGCCGTCCTCGGGCGTCTCGCCGGCCTCCATGAAGCCCGTGATCAGGCCAAAGAAACGGTCCGGCCACGCCGCGTTGCGCGCCAGCAGCACCCGGCCGTCACGGTCGGTGCATTCGATGACGGCCGCCAGCACCGGCGTCGGGTTGTTCCAGTGCGTGAAGCCACACGCCGGGCAGCGCAGCCGCGTCTTGTCGCCACCATCCTCGGCCAGCGTGATGAGCGCCAGCTCGGTTGCGCAGTCCGGGCAGAAGCGATAAGGCTTCACGGCCGCTGCCTCGCGCGCGTCATGCGGGGAACACGCCGGTGGACAGGTAGCGGTCGCCGCGGTCGCAGACGATGAAGGCGATGGTCGCGTTCTCCACCTGCCTGGCGATCTGCAACGCCACCCAGCAGGCACCGGCCGCCGAAATGCCGGCGAACAGCCCCTCCTCGGCCGCGAGACGGCGAGCCATGTCTTCGGCATCGCTCTGGCCCACGAGCACCAGGTCGTCGACCCCCGTCGGGTCATAGATCTTAGGCAGGTAGGCCTCGGGCCATTTGCGAATGCCCGGAATGCGCGAGCCCTCGGCCGGCTGGGCACCGATGACGCGCACCGCCGGGTTCTTCTCTTTCAGGTAACGCGACACGCCGGTGATGGTGCCGGTCGTGCCCATCGCGCTGACGAAATGCGTGATGCGCCCGCCCGTGTCCTTCCACAGCTCGGGGCCTGTGGTCTCGTAATGGGCGCGCGGGTTGTCGGCGTTGGCGAACTGGTCCAGCACGCGGCCCTTGCCTTCGCGCTGCATCTGCTCTGCAAGATCTCGCGCGTATTCCATGCCGCCGGTCTTGGGCGTCAGGATCAGTTCGGCGCCGAAGGCCTTCATCGTCTGCGCCCGCTCGATGGACAGGTCCTCCGGCATGATCAGCACCATGCGAAAGCCCCGGATCGCTGCCGCCATGGCCAGTGCGATGCCGGTGTTGCCCGATGTCGCCTCGATCAGCGTGTCGCCCGGCTTGATCTCGCCGCGCTCCTCGGCGCGCTTGATCATGCTGATGGCCGGGCGGTCCTTGACGGAGCCGGCCGGGTTGTTGCCCTCCAGCTTGGCGAGGAGAACGTTGCCGCGCGCATCGGCGCCGAGCAGTCGCTGCAGGCGCACCAGCGGTGTCGCGCCGATGACGTCTTCAAGGGTCGGATAGTTCATGGCGAACGATTGTGGCAGCGACGCCATGCCCGGAGGCTTTGCCAGTGCATAATGCAGCCCCTCGCCTCTGAAGCGAGCCAGCGAATTTCCGACGGGCCCGGGTGGCGAAATCGGTAGACGCAGGGGACTCAAAATCCCCCGCCGCAAGGTGTGCCGGTTCGAGTCCGGCCCCGGGCACCAGAAGAAACGACGCTGTCATCCACTGGCATACTCAACGCGAGAAGCACCGGCCCTTCCGGTGCAGGCGCCGCTCCCCGCGGTGCGTGACGCGACCTCATGCCGCCCCTGCCTCCGGTTACCAAAGCCTTCCTGCTGGCCTGCGTCGGCTTCTTCTGCTTCTTCGAACTGTTTCCGTCGCTCAAGCCCTGGCTTGAGCTCTGGCCGGTGACGTCGGGCGTCTTCATGCCCTGGCAGCTGCTGACCTACGCCTTCCTGCATGGCGATCTGTGGCACGTCGCCTTCAACATGCTGGGGCTGTGGATGTTCGGCGGCGAGCTGGAGCGGGTCTGGGGCCCCAAGCGCTACACGCAGATCCTGATCGCCAGCA
The DNA here is from genome assembly GCF_043555975.1 of Pelomonas nitida. Taxonomy (NCBI): domain Bacteria; kingdom Pseudomonadati; phylum Pseudomonadota; class Betaproteobacteria; order Burkholderiales; family Sphaerotilaceae; genus Roseateles; species Pelomonas nitida. The sequence continues at coordinate 11,687 of NZ_JBIGIA010000009.1, forward strand.
CGTTGAGCGCGGCGCTTGTGCAACTGCTGTTCACGTGGGCCATGACATCGAATTCGCCGACGCTTGGCGCCTCGGGCACCCTGTTCGGCCTACTGCTGTCGTTCGGAATGCTGTTTCCGAACCGGATCATCGTGCCGCTGATTCCGCCCATTCCGATGAAGGCCAAGTACTTCGTCGCGATCTTCGGCGGCCTGGAGCTGGCCATGGGCGCGCGGCTCTTCGATTTCGGCCCTCCCAACGTCGCCCACTTCGCCCACCTCGGCGGCATGCTGGGCGCCTGGCTGCTGATCCGCCACTGGCGCTCGCCGCGCCGGCGTTAAAGCCCTTCGCGCGGCGTCGGGTAGCGCAGCGCTAGGCGCAGCTCCCGCTTCAGCCGGGCATTGCCGATGCGGCGGGATTCGCTCCAGAAGCTCAACGCCATCGGCCCCAGGCGCTCGGCCGCCTGCTCGCGGGTGATGCGCTCCGGGCGCGGCAGGCCGGAGAGGTCGGCGGCCAGGTCGAAGTAGTCGCCCATCAACAGCTGGCTGTCGTCGCACACGTTGACGGCCCGCTGCGGCAGGCCCCGCAGCAGCGCGAGCCGGCAGGCGCGGGCCAGGTCGTCGGCATGGATGTGGTTGGTGAACACGTCGTCTTCGCGGCGCAGCACGGGCGTGCCGCGTGCCAACCGCTCGCGCGGGTGGCCGCCTTCGCGGTCAGGGGCGTAGATGCCGGGAATGCGCAGCAGGCACACGCGTGTGCCGTGCCGGCGGCCGAAGCCCCGCAGGCAGGCCTCGGCATCCACGCGGCGGCGGGCACGGTCCGTGCCCGGGTTGAGCCGGCGCGTCTCGTCGATGAGGGCGCCTGCGCAATCGCCGTAGACCCCCGTCGTGCTCGCGTAGACCAGCACGGCCGGCGGCTTGGGCGCCAGCGCGGCCAGCAGATGCCGCGTGCGCAGGTCGACCTCGCCGTCGCGCGCCGGTGGCGCGAGATGCAGCACGGCATCCGCCAGCCCGGCGAGGCGGCGCAGGGTGGACGGGTCGTCGAGGTTGCCGAGCAGCGGCACAGCGCCGGCCGCGCGCAGCGCGCCGACACGCTCAGCGCTGGACGTCAGCGCGAACACACGCCAGCGGTCGGGCAACAGTTTGAGCAAGCGCAAACCTACGTCGCCGCAACCGACGATGAGCAATCTGGGGGACATGCGGGGGTCGGGCAAAATGGCCGGCAGTCTACGGCCCCGGACCTGTCACGCGGGGCCGCTTGCTTTTTGTGCCCATGTCCTACCAGATCACCATCCAGCCCGCCGGCCGCGTCTACGCCGCCGAAGGCGACGACACCCTGCTCGGCGCCGCCATCCGCAACGGCGTGGGCCTGCCCTACGGCTGCAAGGACGGCGCCTGCGGCTCCTGCAAGAGCAAGCTGCTCGAAGGCGCCGTCGTGCATGGCAACCACCAGGCCAAGGCGCTCAGCGCCGAGGAAGAAGCCGCCGGCTTCGTGCTGACCTGCTGCGCCACGCCGCAGACCGACTGCACGCTGGAAGCCCGCACGGTGCCTGGCGCGGGCGAGTTCCCCGTGCTGAAGCTGCCCACCCGCGTCGTCGCCCTCACGAAGCCGGCCGCCGACGTGGCCGTGCTGACGATGCAGCTCGCGGCCAACCAGAACTTCCAGTTCCGCGCCGGCCAGTATGTCGAGTTCATCCTGCGCGACGGCGCGCGCCGCAGCTACTCCATGGCCAACGCGCCGCACTCGCTGCCGGGCCAGATCGAGCTGCACATCCGCCACATGCCTGGCGGCAAGTTCACCGACCATGTCTTCGGTGCGCTCAAGGAGAAGGACATCCTGCGGATGGAAGGGCCGTTCGGCAGCTTCTTCCTGCGCGAGGACAGCGACAAACCCATCGTGCTGCTGGCCAGCGGCACGGGCTTCGCGCCGATCAAGGCCATCATCGAGCGGGCCCGCCACATCGGCTCGACACGCCCGATGGTGCTGTACTGGGGCGCCCGCCGGCAAGGCGACCTCTACCTGAACGACTGGGCGGCCCAGGCGGCGGCCGAATGGCCCGTGCTGACCTATGTGCCGGTGCTGTCCGAGCCCGACGCCGGCTGGGCGGGCCGCACCGGCTTCGTCCACCACGCCGTCATGCAGGACCTGCCGGATCTCTCCGCCCACCAGGTCTATGCCTGCGGGGCGCCCATCATGGTCGAGTCGGCACAAAAGGACTTCATCACGCAGTGCCGCCTGCCGCTGGACGAGTTCTACGCCGACGCCTTCACATCCGAAGCCGACAAGCACGGCGGCGCCTAGCGCGGCCGTGTCTTTGAGCCGCAACGACAAGCACCGGACGCCATCGATGTTCGAGCCGCCCTGGACCGATCCCGCCGACCTCGTCGGCACCCTGCGGCGTGACGGCGAGGTCGTGCTCGCCCCCGCCTCGCTGCCCGTGCTGGGCGTCACCGCCGCCGAGCTCGACGCGCTCAAGCCCTGCTGGGACGACCTGCCGCCCGACGGCTACCTGCGCGACGGCGGCCGCTACCGCTTCCGCCGCCACGGCTGCTTCGTCGCCGACGGCGACACGCTGACGCTGGCGCCGCACCGCGCGCATTGGCAGCCGCTGGACTACAACGCGCTGCACGGCGGCATCCAGCGCTGGTATGTGCCGCTGGCGCAGGAGATGTCGACCTCGCCCGCGTGGACGGCACTGCTGCTGGGCCTGGCCCGCGTGGCCTCGGCGTTGAAGGGGCCGCAGCGCTGGTTCATCGAGGCTCACCCGTTTCGCATCGACACCAGCGACGGCATCGGCCGCCCCACACCGGAAGGCGCGCACCGTGACGGCGTGGACCTCGTCGCCGTGCTACTGGTGGGGCGCCATGCAATCAAGGGCGGCGAGTCGCGCGTGTTCCAGGCCGACGGACCGGCGGGCCAGCGCTTCACGATGACGCAGCCCTGGACCACGCTGCTGCTGGACGACGAACGCGTCATCCACGAGACCACCCCCATCCAGCCGCTGGCCAACGGCGAGCGCGGCTGGCGCGATACGCTCGTGCTGACCATCCGGCGCGACGGCTTCCAGGGCCCCTGATACCGCCGCGCTCGCCCGCCTGATTGACGCCCACCTCTGAGGAGACTGCCTTGGTGACCCTGACCATCAACGGAAAGCCCCACGAGGCCGAGCTGCCGGCGGAGATGCCGCTGCTCTGGGCGCTGCGCGACGAGTTCCGCCTGCCCGGCACCAAGTACGGCTGCGGCGTGGCCCAGTGCGGCGCCTGCACGGTGCACATCAACGGCGCGCCGACGCGCGCCTGCATCACGCCGGTGGGTGCCGCCCAGGGCGCCCGGGTGACCACCATCGAAGGCTTGGCCGACCTGCCGCACGGCGCGGCGCTGCAGGCCGCCTGGCTGAAGCTGGACGTCATGCAGTGCGGCTACTGCCAGGCCGGCCAGCTGATGAGCGCGGCCGCGCTGCTGAAGGCCACCCCCCGCCCTACCGACGCCGACATCGACGCCGCGATGAGCGGCAATGTATGCCGCTGCGCGACCTACACCCGCATCCGCGCGGCGATCAAGCTCGCCGCCGGCCTGGACACCACCGACAGGCGGCCGGCATGAGCGCGGCGGGCACGACGCTGTCCCGGCGCCTCTTCATCGCCTGCGGGGCGCTGGCGGGCGGCGGCTTCATCACGGGCTTCGGCGCGTCGGCGCAGGAAGCGGCGGCGGGCCGCACGCGGCTCGGCCCCTATGTCGCCGTCGCGGCCGATGGCGGCATCACGCTGCTGGCCAAGAACCCCGAGATCGGCCAGGGCATCAAGACCTCGCTGGCGATGATCCTCGCGGAGGAGCTGGACGCCGACTGGCAGCGCGTGCGGGTGGACACCGCCTCGGTGGACGAGCAGCTCTACGGCGGCCAGACGGCCGGCGGCTCCACCAGCACGCCCACCAACTACGAGCCGCTGCGCCGCGCGGGTGCCGCCGTGCGCGCCAGCCTCGTGCAGGCGGCGGCGCAGCGGCTCGGCGTGGCCGCCAGCGAGCTGACGGTGAAACTGGGCGTCATCAGCCATGCGGCGAGTTCGCGCGCACTGGGCTTCGGCGAGGTCGCCGCGCTGGCCGCCACCCTGCCCGCGCCCGACCCGGCCGCGGTGCCGCTGAAGAACCCGCGCGACTTCGCCCTCATCGGCACGCCGCAAGCAGGTGTGGACGGGCCGCGCATCGTCCGTGGCGAACCCATCTTCGGCATCGACACGGTGCTGCCCGGCATGAAGTACGCCGTGGTGTGCCGCCCGCCGGTGTTCGGTGCGCGCCTGCGCTCGGCCAACCTCGACGAGGTGCGCGCGCTGCCCGGCGTGCTGCAGGTCTTCGTGCTGGCGGGCACCGGCAACATCAAGGGCCTGCAGGACGGGGTGGCCGTCGTCGCCGAACGCTGGTGGCAGGCCCGCATGGCGCGCGACCGTCTTCGGGTCGACTGGGACGAGACCGACGCCGCCGCGCACGACAGCCGCCTCTACGACGCCACGGCGCAGGTGCTGCTGCGCGGCCGTGGCACGGCCATCGTCAGCAAGGGCGACGCCGACGCGGCGCTGGCCCGGGCCAGCCAGGTCGTCGAGGCCGTCTACGAGACGCCCTTTCTGCCGCACCTGACGCTGGAGCCGCAGAACTGCGCCGCGAGGCCGCTGGGCGACGGCGTCGAGATCTGGGCCCCGACCCAGGCACCGGGCGGCGGGCGCCGCCTCGTGGCCCGCGAACTGGGCCTGACCGAGGCCCAGGTCACCGTGCACATGGTGCGCGTGGGCGGCGGTTTCGGCCGGCGGCTGGAGAACGACTACATGGTGGAAGCCGCCGCCATCGCGCGGCAGTCGGGCCTGCCCGTCAAGCTGCTGTGGACGCGCGAGGACGACGTCACGCACGACTTCTACCGCGCCGGCAGCCACCACCGCCTGCGCGGCGGGCTCGACGCGCAGGGCCGCGTGCAGGCCTACGCGGCCCATGGCGTGACCTACGCGCGCGACGGCAAACCGGCCCAGGGCGCCGACATCGTGCCGCACGACTTCCTGCGCCAGACGATTCCGCACTTCCAGCTGGAACAGTCGCTCATCGAGACGCGCGTGCCGACGGGCTATCTGCGCGCACCCACGTCGAACTCGCTGGCCTTCATCCACGAGTGCTTTCTGGACGAACTGGCGCACCACGCCGGCCAGGACCCCTTCGACCTGCGCCTGTCGCTGCTGGCGAGCCGGCGCGGCCAGCCACCTGAACCGCCGCTGAACGCCCGCGCCCAGCCCTACGACCTCGAGCGCATGCAGGCGGTGCTGCAGCGGCTGCGCGAGCGCTCCGGCTGGGACCGCCCACACCCCAAGGCCGGCTCAGGCGTGGGCCTGGGCATGGCCACCTATTTCAGCCACCGCGGCTATTTCGCCGAGGTCGCCAAGGTGCAGGTGGACGCCGATGGCCAGTGGCGCGTGCTCAAGGTCTGGGCCGTGGGCGACGTGGGGTCGGTCATCGTCAACCCGTCGGCCGCGCGCAACCAGGTCGAGGGCAGCATCATCGACGGCATCGGGCAGCTGCGCCAGGCGATCACCTTCGGCCGCGGCCGGGCCCAGCAGTCCAACCTGCATGAAATCCCGCTGATGCGCATGGCCGACACGCCGCACATCGACATCGACTTCCTCCTCAGCGACCACCCGCCCACGGGCCTGGGCGAGCCGGCCCTGCCGCCCGTGCTGCCGGCCGTGTGCAATGCGCTGCACGCCGCCACCGGCGTGCGCATCCGCAAGCTGCCCATCGACACGGCCGCGCTCGCCCGCCCGCAGCGGCCGGCGCCCCGCTGACACCGACGCGCTTGCTCCCCGCTCCCTAGAATCCCCCGGGGCCGCACCCACCGTGCGGCCCTGCGCCCCTGCTGCCGCGCCAAAAGCGCGGCCTTTTGTTTTCCCCTGTCGCGCCACAAGCGCCCGTTGCATGAACCCGACCTCCCTCTTCGGCCTGCCTGACCAGGCCGCCCACGAGCGCGTGCTGCTCGCCACCGACCCCGCCACCGGCCTGCGAGCCATCCTCGCCGTGCACAGCACCTCGCGCGGCCCGGCCTTCGGCGGCTGCCGCTTCTGGCACTACGACTCCGACCTCGCCGCGCTGAACGACGCGCTGCGCCTGTCCCAGGGCATGAGCCTGAAGAACGCGCTGGCCGACCTGCCCTTCGGCGGCGGCAAGGCCGTCATCCTCAAGCCTGCCGGCGCGTTCGACCGCCCGGCGCTGTTCGCCGCCTTCGGCCGTGCGGTGCAGTCGCTGAACGGCGCCTACATCACCGCGGAAGACGTCGGCACGACGACGGCAGACATGCGCGGCATGCAGGCCGTGACGCCATTCGTCAGCGGCATTCCGCGCGAAGGCGCCTTCGGTGGCGACCCCAGCCCCAAGACCGCCTGGGGCGTGTTCGTGGCCATCCAGGCCGGCGCACGGCTGGTGCTGGGCCGCGACTCGCTGGACGGCGTGCGCGTGGCGCTGCAGGGCCTGGGCGCAGTGGGCTGGCATCTGGCCGAGTTCCTGCACCGTGCGGGCGCCAAGCTGGTGGTGGCGGATGTCGATGCCGACAAGGTCGCCCGTGCCGTCACGGCCTTCGGCGCGACGCCGGCCCATGTGGCCGAGATCCTGGCCGCCGACGTCGACGTGCTGTCGCCCTGCGCCTTGGGCGCGTCGCTGAACGAGCAGACCGTGCCGGCCATCCGCGCCCGGCTGGTGGCCGGCGCGGCGAACAACCAGCTCGCCACGCCCGCCGACGGCGATGCGCTGCAGCGCCGCGGCATCTGCTACCTGCCCGACTACCTGGTGAACGCCGGCGGCATCATCAGCGTGGCGCGCGAGTACCGCGGCGAGGGTGAGGAAGGCGCGGTGATGGCCGAGGTCAGCCGCATCGCCGAGCGCGTGGAAGAACTGCTGCAGCGCGTACAAGCGGCCGACTCGACCCCCGCCCGCGTCGCCGACGACTGGGCCCGCAGCAAGCTCTGACCCCACCCCTACCGGCTTCGCCGCTCTTCTGAAGCGGGCGCTGCCGGATGAACGAACGCCTGGCGATGCCAGGCGTCTCGTGTCGGGCCGCGCCGGATCACTCGCCCAGATAAGCGGCGCGGACCTTGGGGTCGTTGAGCAGCACGTCGCCGTCGCCTTCCATCGTCACTTCGCCCGACTCCATCACGTAGCCACGGTTGGCCAGCTGCAGCGCGCGGCTGGCGTTCTGCTCGACGAGCAGCACCGTGACGCCCTGCTGGTGGATGTCGTTCACGACCTCGAAGATTTTGTCCACCATGATGGGCGACAGGCCCATGGACGGCTCATCCAGCAGCAGCACCTTGGGCCGTGCCATCAGCGCGCGGCCCATGGCCAGCATCTGCTGTTCACCGCCGGACATCGTGCCGGCCAGCTGCTTGGCGCGCTCCTTCAGGCGCGGGAACAGCGTGAAGACCTTGTCGATGTCGGCCTGGATCTCGCCATCCTTGCGGTTGTAGGCGCCCATCTGCAGGTTCTCGACGATGGTCATGCGCGTGAACGTGCCGCGCCCTTCGGGCACCATCACCAGGCCCTTCTTGGCGAGGTCCCAGGACCCGCGGCCCCGGATGGATTCGCCGAGGTAGGTCACCTCGCCGTCGGCCACCGGCTGCAGGCCGGTCACGGCCTTCAGCGTCGTCGTCTTGCCCGCGCCGTTGGCGCCGATCAGCGACACCAGTTCGCCCTCGCGCACCTCGAAGCTGACGCCCTTGACGGCCTGGATGCCGCCGTAGGCCACCTTCAGGCCGCTGACCTTGAGCAGGGTTTGCTTTGTTGTCATGTCGTTCTCTCAACTCGCGTCGTGAATTCCCCAGCGGCACCCGTGGAACTGGCTCTGCCAGGCCACCAGGTGCGGCCCCCTCGAGGGGGAGCGCGCAGCGCTGCGGGGGTGGGCATCAGTGCGCTTTGTGGCCGGCGCCGAGGTAGGCCTCGATCACCTTCTCGTTGCTCTGCACCTCGGCGGGCGTGCCTTCGGCGATCTGCTTGCCGTAGTCCAGCACCGTGACGCGGTCGCACAGGCCCATGACCAGCTTCACGTCATGCTCGATGAGCAGGATGGTGCGGCCGTCGTTGCGGATGCGGTCGATCAGCTCGCGCAGCACGACCTTCTCCGTCGCGTTCATGCCGGCGGCCGGCTCGTCGAGCGCGATGAGCTGCGGGTCGGTGGCAAGCGCCCGGGCGATCTCCAGCCGGCGCTGGTCGCCGTAGCTCAGCGTGCGGGCCTTGAACTCGGCGTACTTGGCGATGCCGACGTAGTCCAGCAGTTCCAGCGCGCGGGCCTTGATCGCCGCCTCCTCGGCCTTGAAGGCCGGCGTGCGGAACACGGCGCCGAACAGCCCGGAGCGCGTGCGGATGTGGCGGCCGACCATGACGTTCTCCAGCGCCGTCATGTCGGCGAACAGCCGGATGTTCTGGAAGGTGCGCGCGATGCCGGCCTTGGCGACCTGGTGCACTGCCTGCGGCGTGTAGGGCGTGCCGCCCAGCGAGAAGCTGCCGCCATCGGGCGTGTAGAGGCCCGTGATGACGTTGAAGAACGTCGTCTTGCCGGCACCGTTGGGGCCGATGAGGCCGTAGACCTGGCCGCGCTGGATCTGGATGCCGACGTCGGACAGGGCTTGCACGCCGCCGAAGCGCTTGGACGCGCCGCTGACGTTGAGGACGATGTTGTCGTGGGTGGTCACCGCGAGACCTCCTTGATTGCGTAAATCTGGCGGGCCGAGCGCCGGGCCGCTCCCAAGCCGGCCCGCGTTGGGCGATGTGCATGCGGCTCGATGCCGCATGCATCGCCGTCCCCGCGGGGGACCGGCCAACGTACTCGTTGGACGAGGGGCTTCATTTCGCGACCGGGGCCGACTTGCCATGCTCCGGCGCGGGCCACAGGCCGCGCGGGCGGATCAGCATGATGGAGATCATCGCCAGCGCGATGAGCAGCTGGCGCAGGATGGAGGCGTCGATGCGGCCATCGGTCATGTTCTGGATGTCACCGGCCACGTAGCGCAGCACCTCGGGCAGCGCCGCCAGCAGCAGCGCACCGAGGATGACGCCCGGCAGATGGCCGATACCGCCCAGCACCACCATCGCGACGATGATGATGGACTCGTCCAGGCTGAACGATTCGGGCGACACGAAGCCCTGGAAGCTCGCGAACATCGCACCGGCCACACCGCCGAAGGTGGCGCCCATGCCGAAGGCCAGCAGCTTCATGTTGCGGGTGTTGATGCCCATGGCCTTGGCGGCGATCTCGTCCTCGCGGATGGCCATCCAGGCACGGCCCACGCGCGAGTTCTCCAGCCGGTGGCAGATCAGCACGCTGACCACGACCAGCGCCAGGAACAGGTAGTAGTACAGCGTCACCGACGGCAGCGTGAAGTCACCGATCTGCAGCGGCTTGCCGAGGTCCACGCCGAACACATGGAAGGCGTCGATCTGGCCAATGCCGCGCGGACCGTTGGTGATGTTGACCGGGTCCTCGAGGTTGTTCAGGAACACGCGGATGATTTCGCCGAAGCCCAGCGTGACGATGGCCAGGTAGTCGCCGCGCAGCTTCAGCGTCGGCGCGCCGAGCAGGATGCCGAACAGCGCCGCAAGCCCGGCGCCCAGCGGGATGACCAGCCAGATGGGCGAATGCAGCCCGTTGGGAAACGCCGCCTGGAAGGCCTCGAAGTTGCTGCTCAGGTGCGGGCTGGCCATGAGGCCGAACATGTAGGCACCGACGGCGTAGAAGGCCACATAGCCCAGGTCCAGCAGGCCCGCGTAGCCGACGACGATGTTCAGCCCCAGCGCCAGCAGCACGTACAGCAGCGCCAGGTCGATGATGCGCACCGGGCCGCTGCCATAGCGTTGGGCGACCAGCGGCACGAGCAGCAGCCCGATGGCCGCCGCGACGAAGGTGAAGAGTTTCTTGGTGTCCATGTCTTGGCTCCGGTCAGGCGCGATCGGCCACACGCTCGCCGAGCAGGCCCGAGGGCCGCAGCGTCAGCACGAGGATGAGGGCGACGAAGGCGAAGATGTCGGCGTAATGACTGCCCAGCACGCCGCCGGTCAGGTCACCAAGGTAGCCCGCGCCGATGGCCTCGATCAGCCCCAGCAGCACGCCGCCCAGCACGGCGCCGGCCAGGTTGCCGATGCCGCCCAGCACGGCGGCCGTGAAGGCCTTGAGCCCGGGCATGAAGCCCATGCTGTGCTGCACGGTGCCGAAGTTCGCGGCCCACATCAGGCCCGCCACGGCGGCGAGCGCGGCGCCGATGACGAAGGTGGTGGAGATGATGAAGTCAGGCTTCACGCCCATCAGACCGGCCACGCGCGGGTTCTCCGCCGTGGCCCGCATCGCGCGGCCCAGCTTGGTGTAGTTCACGAGGTACATCAGCGCCGACAGGATGACGACGGTGAGCCCGAGGATCAGGCACTGCGTGACGGTGATGACCGGCCCGCCCAGGTCGATGGGGTCGGTCGGCAGCAGCAGCGGGAACGGCTTGGGATTGGGCTTCCAGATCATCTGCGCCAGTACCTTGAGCAGCAGCGACATGCCCATCGCCGTGATCAGCGGGGCCAGGCGCGGCGCGTTGCGCAGCGGCCGATAGGCCACCTTCTCGACGGTGAAGTTCAGCACCGCGCAGACGACGATCGCGGCGACGAGGCCGATCAACATCATGGCCCAGCCCGGCAGGCCCGAGTCGGCCAGGGCGGTGACCAGCGTCCAGCTGACCATGGCGCCGACCATCAGGATCTCGCCGTGCGCGAAGTTGATGAGGTTGATGATGCCGTACACCATCGTGTAGCCCAGCGCGACGAGGGCGTACATCGCCCCTAGCACGAGGCCGTTGATGATCTGCTGGATGAGCGTCTCAATGTCCATAAGAGGCCTTGCGAATTTGAAGGGCGCAGCATGCGCCCATCGACCCGGGACAAAGTGCAACCCTCATGCCAAGCGCGGCGTTTCAAGGGTATTCACCGAGCGTCGGCGCGGGTCCGGCGTTTGATCCATCCCACGCAGCGCGTCCGGGCCGGATGGCACGAGTTTCCACGCGCGACGACTGAGCGGAAATCCGCACAAACCGCACGCGCGGCGGGCGGTTCTTCGCCAGCCCGCAAAAAACCCTCGCGCAGACGGCCGCGCCGCGCTGGCGATGGGCACACTACGAGGCCGTTTCGCCATGCCCGTGCCCGACTCCTTTCGCCCTCGCGTGCTGCGCCTGCTGCGGCCGCTGAGCCGCCCCGGCTTCCATCTGTTCCTGACCGGCCTGCTGATGGTGCTCGGCTTCGTGCTCGCGCACCGCTTGAGTGAACGCGCCGGTCGCGACGAGCTGTCTGCGCTGAGCACCGAGCGGCTGGGCCTGTACGCCGCCAACCTCGCCGCCGAACTGGGCCGCCATGCGTCGCTGCCCAGCCTGCTGGCCATCGACCCGACGCTGCAGGCGCTGATGCTGGCGCCGCAGGACGCCGAGCGGCGCCGCGCCGCGAGCCAGACGCTCGCGCGCGTCAACGTGCGAGCCGGCACGCAGCAGATCTTCGTCGCCGATGCACGGGGCCAGGTGTTGTCCGCCAGCGAGGCATTGACCCCGCCGGCCCGGCTCAACGAGGCGATGGCCCAGGGCCGCACCCACTTCTTCGCGGCCGACCCGACGACCGGCAGCACCGACTTCTACCTGTTGCACGCGCTGCCACAGCCGGGCGCGGCAGCGGCCGTCATCGTCGTGCGCTTCAACCTCGCGCCGCTGGAGGCCACCTGGGTCGACCTGGGCCTGCGATCGCAGGGCGAGCGCATCCTCTGCGCCGATGACCAGGACGTCGTCATCATGAGTTCGGTGCAGGCCTGGAAGTACGCCGCGCTGGGCCATGCCGACCCCTCGCGTCGCCAGGCCCTACAGGCCAGCGCCCGCTACCCCCAGCCCATCGGCCCCGACCTCGCCCTGCCGGCCTCGCTGGAGGTGCACCAGGGCCAGCAGGTGCAGCTCCCCCTGCCCGGCGCGCGCTCCACGCAACCGATGCTGGCGCAGCAGTTCCAGCTGGTGCCGCTGGGGCTCAAGCTCGTGGCGCTGTCGGACCTCAGCGAGGTGCGCCAGCGCGCCCAGCTCGCGGCCTGGGGTGGCGCGGCCTTCGGCGCCAGCATCGGCCTGCTGGTGCTGCACCTGTCTTCACGGCGGCGCGCGCTGCGCCAGCTCACGCAGGCCCAGGCTGACCTGCGCCAGACCCACGCCCGGCTGGAGCAGCTGGTGGACAGCCGCACCGCCGAGCTGCGCCACACGAACGAAGCGCTGAAGACCCAGATCGCCCAGCGCCTGCAGACCGAAGGCGAACTGCTGCAGGCCAGCAAGCTCGCGGTGCTGGGGCAGATGTCGGCCGGCCTGTCACACGAGGTCAACCAGCCACTGACGGCGCTGCGCGCCCTCGCGCGCAATTCCGTGCGGCTGCTCGAAGGCGGCCGGCACGACGCAGTCGCCACCAACCTGCAGCTGATGGACGACATGGTGGAGCGCATGGGCCGCATCACCCGCCAGCTCAAGAGCTTCGCGCGCCGCGCCGACGAGCAGCTGGCCGGCGACATCCCGCTGCTGGCCAGCGTGCGCAACGCGCTGCTGCTGCTGGAACACCGCACGCGTGCATTGGGCCTGCAGGCCGACGTCGACGTACCCGCCGACCTGCGCGTGCGCGCCGAGGCAAACCGGCTGGAGCAGGTGCTCGTGAATCTGCTGGGGAACGCCATGGATGCGCTGGACGCACAGGGCACGCCGCAGCCCGGGCCACTGCGCGAGTTGCGTGTGCGGGCCACCGCACTCGACGGCGGGCGGCGTGTGCTCGTGCAGGTGCAGGACAGCGGCGGCGGCATGACCGACGCCGACCTCGCCCATCTGTTCGAACCCTTCTTCACCACCAAGCCAGCCGGCGAAGGGCTGGGCCTGGGGCTGGTCATCTCCGCCAAGATCGTGCGCGAGTTTGGCGGCACACTGCGCGCCGAGCGCCTGCCGCAAGGCATGAGTTTCGAGTTCGACCTTGCCGTCGAAACCTGGGAAGCCGCACGGGAGTCTGACGATGTTTGAAGGCTACAAGGTCGTGTTCGTCGAGGACGACCTGGCGGTGCGCGTGAGCCTCACGCAGACGCTGGAGCTGGAGGGCCTGGCCGTCGTGCCCTGCCGCAGCGCGGAGGAAGCCCTGCCGCATCTGCAGCCCGGCGCGCCGGTGGTGCTGATCACCGACGTGCGGCTGCCGGGCATGGATGGCCGCGCGCTGCTGGCCCATGTGCAGGCAACCGACTCCAGCATCCCGACGGTGTTGATCACCGCCCACGGCGACGTGGCGATGGCCGTGCAGGCCATGCGAGCGGGCGCCTACGACTTCATCGAAAAGCCCTTCGCGCCGGAGCGTCTCGTGGACGTCGCCCGCCGCGCGCTGGACCTGCGCACGCTGCGCCACTCGGCCGACGAGCTGCGCGCGCAGCTGCACAGCGCCAGCGGCATCGAAGCCGCGCTGCTGGGCCAGTCGCCGGCCATGCAGCAGCTGCGCCGCCAGGTGCTGAACCTCGCCGGCACCTCGGCCGATGTGCTCATCGTCGGCGAGACGGGCACCGGCAAGGAACTCGTCGCGCGCTGCCTGCACGACCAGAGCCCGCGCCGCGACCGCCACTTCGTCGCCATCAATTGCGGCGGCCTGCCCGAGGCGCTCTTCGAGAGCGAGCTGTTCGGCCATGAGCCCGGTTCGTTCACGAGCGCGGCCAAGCGGCGCATCGGCAAGATCGAACACGCCAACGGCGGCACGCTGCTGCTCGACGAGATCGAGACCATGCCCATCACGCTGCAGATCAAGCTGCTGCGCGTGCTGCAGGAGCGCCGTGTCGAGCGCCTGGGCTCCAACGACGAGGTGCCCGTGAACCTGCGCTTCATCGCCGCGAGCAAGTTCGACCTGAAGGAGCAGTCGGCCAAGGGCGAGTTCCGCAGCGACCTCTACTACCGCCTGAACATCGCCACGCTCACACTGCCGCCGCTGCGCGAGCGCCGCGAAGACATCCCGCTGCTGTTCGAGCACTTCGTCGCACAGGCCTGCGTGCGCTACGAGCGCGCGTCGCCCGAGCTGACGCCGGAGAAGCTGCGCGAGCTGATGGCCCACGACTGGCCCGGCAACGTGCGCGAGATCCGCAACGCCGCCGACCGTTTCGTGCTGGCGCTGGACGACCTGGACCCGCAGGCCGCGCTTGAGGCGGCGCCTTCATTGAACCTGGCCCGGCAGATGGACCTCGTCGAGAAGACGCTGATCGAGCAGGCGCTGCGGCGCTGCCACGGCAAGATCGCCGCCGCCATGGAGCTGCTGGGCACGCCGCGCAAGACGCTGTATGACAAGCTGCACCGGCACGGCATTCAGCTGGATGACTTTCGCTAGAGTCAGCACATGAAGTTCCGTTCAGAGAAGCGCAGCGATCCGTTCGACACCGCAATCGTCAGCTTTCTGTACGAAACCGCGCTTTACGTGGTTAGCGGCGCGGCTCTCTTGATGGCCATCTCTGAATCCGCGGCATGGCCGCTGTATGTCTGGTGTGCCGTGATGACCCTCATGCAATGCGTGAGGATCTACTTCGGCTTTTGGCGTCGATCTAGCGATAACGCTCCGGGTCCGACGAATCCGTCGGACTGGCAATGACGCGTCGGAATGCCGCGCTCATGGGCAGGCGGAGATTGAGCCCCTGCGACGGCAGCGGCTGCTCGAACCAGCGGCGGTAGATCGCGTGGATCTCGCCGCTGCGATAGAGCCCGGCCAGCACGCCATCCACCAGCGCCTTGAACTGTGGGTCTCCCCGGCGCAGGCCGATGGCATAGGGCTCCACGGTCAGCGCGGTGTCCGAGATGCGGTAGTCGTCGGCCCCTGGGCCCAGCTGAGCCAGGAAGGCGCGCAGCAGCACGTCGTCCATCAGGAAGGCCGAGGCCCGGCCACTGCGCAGCAGCTGAAAGCCTTCCGGGTCGTCAACGCCGCCGAGGATGCGGATGTCCAGCGCCTGCTGCTCGTTGACCTTGGCGAGATGCTGGATGCTGGTGGTGCCGATCGTCGACGCCACGGGCTGGCCGCGCAGGTCGGCCAGCGCCTGCACCGCAGGCTCGGCGGCCCGCGTCATGAGCCGGGTTTCCGCCACGAAGATGGTCAGGGAGAAAGCCTGCTGGCGCGCCCGCTCCGCCGTGTTCGTCGTGATGCCGCATTCCAGGTCCAGCGTGCCGTTGATGACCAGCGGCATGCGCGTGGCCGACGCCACCTCGACGCGGCGCACCTCCAGCGCCGGCAACTGCAGCTTCTGGCGCACGGCGGCAACGATGCGGTCGCACAGCTCCACGGTGTAGCCGGTGGGGCGCAGCTGCGCATCGAGATACGAGAACGGCAGCGAGGCCGGCCGGTAGCCGATGACGATGACGCCGGTATCGCGCACGCGCGTGAGCGTCGGTCCATCGGCCGCGTGGGCGGCCAAGACGGCAGCACCCGCCACCGCGCCGGCCAGCAGGCCACGCAGCCACCGCCATGTCGTCACCCTCACGTCGCGCCAAGTCATCGGGTCTCACCCAGGCCGAAAGCGCGGCATTGTCCACGCGCGTCAGAACGGGCACCGCCCGGCACGCCTCGTTACTCTGTGTCGACGCTGACACAGAGGGCATACGCCGATGACAAACGGCCGCGCGAAGCTGGCGCCCCCCACAACTCCAAGGTTTGCGCCGCATGACCACCAACGCCCCTTCGACGCCCCGCCCTGCCCGCCGCCAGGCCCTGGGCGCTCTCAGCATGCTGGGCGCGCTGACGCTGCAGGCCTGCGGCGGAGGCAGCAACGCGTCGTCCGGCAGCAAGAGCAGCAATGCGCTGCTGCTGGGCTTGAGCCTGTCCAGCGGCAGCCTGTCGCCGGCCTTCGCGAGTGACACCCTGGTCTATGTGGCGGCCGTGCCCAACTCCACGACTGCGCTGACGGTCACGCCCACGGCCTCCGACACCGGCGCCACCATCCGTGTGAACGGCAGCGTCGTCGCCAGCGGCGGGAGCAGCAGTGCACTGCCGCTGAACGTCGGCGGCAACACCGTGTCGCTGGTGGTCACGGCCGCGGATGGCAGCACCAGCCGCACCTACACCGTCGTCGTCACCCGCGCGGCGGCGGCGGCCTCGTCGGACGCCTCGCTGGCCGCGCTCGCGCTGTCGGCCGGCAGCCTGTCGCCGAGCTTCGCGGCGGGCACGCTGTCGTACACGGCCGACGTGGCCAACAGCGTCAGCAGCCTCACGCTGACCGCCACGACGAGCAGCGCGTCCGCGACGGTGACAGTCGGCGGCGTGACGGTGGCCAGCGGTGCAGCGAGCAGTGCGCTGGCACTGGCGGTGGGCACGACGACGATCAGCATCGTCGTCACCGCGCAGGACGGCAGCACCACGCGCAGCTACACGGTGGCCGTCACGCGCGCGGCGGCCTCGGTGTCCAGCGACGCGACCTTGAGCGGGCTGATGCTGTCGGCCGGCACGCTGACGCCCAGCTTCGCGTCGGGCACCGGCAGCTACGCCGCGTCCGTCGCGAACGGCGTGGCCTCGCTGACCATCACGCCCACTGCCACCGTCGCGGCATCCACGATCACGGTCAACGGCGCGGCCGTGGCCAACGGCAGCAGCTCGGGGGCCATCGCGCTCGCCGTGGGCAGCAACAGCATCACCATCGTCGTCACGGCGCAGGACCGCTCGACCACCCGCACGACGACGCTGACCGTCACACGGGCCGCAGCCACGGTCTCCAGCGACGCCAGCCTGAGCGCCCTGACGCTGTCGTCTGGCAGCCTCTCGCCCGCCTTTGCCGCCGCGACGACCAGCTACACGGCCTCGCTGGCCAACACGGTCACGTCCGTCACCGTGACGCCCACGACCGCCAACAGCGCCGCGACCGTGAAGGTCAACGGCAGCACGGTGGCCAGCGGCGGCGCGTCGGCGTCGGTGGCGTTGTCGGCGGGCAGCACGTCGACCATCTCCGTCGTGGTGACCGCGGAGGACGGCGTGACCACGCGCACCTACACGCTGCTGGCCACACGCGCCAGCGTCGGCACCTGCACGCTGACGCCCACCGAAACCCAAGGCCCCTACCCGCTGCTGGCCATCCTGTCCAACACGGCCATGGTGCGCAGCGACATCCGCGAGGGCAAGACCGGCGTGCCGCTGACCGTCAAGCTGACCATCCTGGACCTGAGCAATGGCTGCACGCCCGTGGCCGGCGCCGCCGTCTACATCTGGCACTGCGACAAGGACGGGCTGTACTCGGGCTACAGCGTGTCCAACAACGCCGGCCAGGCGGGGCTGACGTATCTGCGCGGCATCCAGGTGACGGACAGCAACGGCCTCGCCACGTTCACGACCATCTACCCGGGCTGGTACGCCGGGCGCATCACGCACGTGCACTTCCAGGTCTACCTGAACAACAACCTGAGCGTGACAGCCACGGCCACGTCGCAACTGGCTTTCCCGCAAGCCACGACACAGGCCGTCTACAACACGTCGCTCTACACCAAGGGGCAGAACAACTCGGTCACCAGCTTCGCCGCCGACAACGTGTTCAGCGACGGCACCACCTACCAAATGGCCGCCATCAGCGGCGACGCGACCAGCGGCTACACCGCCGAACTGCAGGTGACCATCGCCTGACGTTCAGGTGCCGGATGCGCCAGCCTCGTCGTCGAGCTGGCGCAGCCAGGCCAGCTTCTCGGCGATCTTGGCCTCCATGCCGCGCGGCACTGGCTCATACCAGCCCTGGCCTTCCAGGCCGTCTGGCAGGTATTGCTCGCCGGCCGCGTAGGCGTTCGGCTCGTCATGCGCATAGCGGTAGGCGCGGCCGTAGCCCAACTCCTTCATCAGCTGGGTCGGCGCGTTGCGCAGGTGCACGGGCACGGGGCGGGAGGTGTCCTGCTTGATGAACGCCCGGACTGAGTTGAACGCGTTGTAGACGGCATTGCTCTTGGCCGCCACGGCGAGGTAGACGACGGCCTGGGCCAGCGCGAGTTCGCCCTCGGGGGAGCCGAGTCGCTCGTAGGCCTCGGCGGCGTCCAGCGTCATGCGCAAGGCTCGCGGGTCAGCCAGACCGATGTCTTCGCTGGCCATGCGGATCAAGCGGCGCGAGATGTAGCGGGCGTCAACGCCGCCATCCAGCATGCGCGCGAACCAGTACAGCGCGCCGTCGGGGTTGCTGCCGCGGATCGACTTGTGCAGCGCGGAGATGACGTCGTAGAACTGGTCGCCGCCCTTGTCATAGCGGCGCAACTGCTCGCCAAGCGCACGCTCCAGCAGCGCCTCGTCGATCTGCGCGCCCTGGGCCAGCGAGGCGGACGTGTCGAAGGCATTGAGCAGCCGGCGCGCGTCGCCATCCGCATAGCCGATGAGGCGCTGCGCGGCTTCGGGCGTGGGCTCGGGCACGCCCAGTTCGGCGGCGCCGCGGGCGATGAGCTGGCCCAGTTCCTCGGCGTCCAGGCTCTTGAGCACCTGCACCGTGGCGCGTGACAGCAGCGCCGAGTTGACCTCGAAGCTGGGGTTCTCCGTCGTCGCGCCGATGAAGGTGAACAAGCCCGCCTCCACGTGCGGCAGGAAGGCGTCCTGCTGCGACTTGTTGAAGCGATGCACCTCGTCGACGAACACGACCGTGCGCCGGCCCTGCGCCGCGGCAACCTGCGCGCGCTCCACCGCCTCGCGGATCTCCTTCACGCCGCCCAGCACGGCCGAGATGGCGATGAACTGCGCGTCGAAGGCGCCCGCCATCAGGCGAGCCAGCGTCGTCTTGCCCACGCCCGGCGGGCCCCACAGGATCATGCTGTGCAGGCGGCCGGCGTCGAAGGCCACGCGCAGCGGCATGCCAGGGCCCAGCAGATGGCGCTGGCCGATGACGTCGTCCAGCGTGCGCGGCCGCAGCCGCTCGGCCAGCGGGATGCCCGCCTGCGGCGCCGACGGAGCGGCCGTCGGCTGCGGCAGCGGGTCGTCGTCGAACAGCGAACTCACTGCTCGATGAGGTCCGCGCCAGCCGGCAGCTTGAACTGGAAGCGCTCGGCCGCGAGCGGCACGTTGGCCTGCACGGCGCTGAAATCCAGCCGTGAGCGCTGGCCGAAGCCGTCGACGATTTCCATCGCCGCCAGGCCTTTCTCGCGGAAGCCCAGCTTGAGCGACTGGATCGTCGACTCGGCCTGCTTCGGCACCGCCTGCACCCAGTCCAGCCCACCCTCGCTCGTCAGCGCCTTCAGCGTGAAATCGCGCTCGAGGTTGGTGCCGGCCAGCAGCGCGGCGGGCGTGGCACCGAGGGCATCGGCCAGCTTGCGCGAGCTGGCCTGGTTGAGGTCGGCGTCGTAGATCCAGACCTTGGCCCCGTCCGCGACGATGACCTGCTCGAAGGGCTTGGCGTAGGCAAAGCGGAAACGGTTGGGCCGCTCGAACTCGAAGGTACCGGACGACACCTTCTTGCGCTTGCCGTCGGGCGAGGTCACCGTCTGCGTGAAGCCGGCCTTGCCGGTCTTCACATCGCGCGCGAAGTCGCGCAGCGCGTCGACCGCATCGGCCTGAACGGCGGTGGCTGCCGCCAGCAGCGACAGGGAAAGGAGAAATTGCTTCATGGGTCTCGTCACTCGTCCCGCTTGGGAATGATCAGTTCGCGGCTGCCGTTGGTGGCCAGCGCGCCGACGAGGCCGGATTTCTCCATCTGCTCCAGCAGCCGCGCGGCGCGGTTGTAGCCTATGCGCAGATGGCGCTGCACCAGCGAGATCGACGCCTTGCGATGCTGTAGGACGATGGCGACGGCCTGGTCGTACATGGGATCTTGTTCACCGCTGGATTCGCCCGGCGCCGGCGCCTCGCCGTCGACACCGTCGAGCACGCCGCCTTCGAGGATTCCTTCGATGTAGTTGGGCTCGCCCTGCGACTTGATGTACTCCACCACGCGGTGCACCTCGTCGTCGCTGACAAAGGCGCCGTGCACGCGGATGGGCAAACCCGTGCCCGAGGGCATGTAGAGCATGTCGCCCATGCCCAGCAGCGCCTCGGCACCCATCTGGTCGAGGATGGTGCGGCTGTCGATCTTGGAGCTGACCTGGAAGGACAGACGCGTCGGGATGTTGGCCTTGATGAGGCCCGTGATGACGTCCACGGACGGCCGCTGCGTGGCCAAAATCAGGTGGATGCCGGCCGCGCGCGCCTTCTGCGCCAGGCGGGCGATCAACTCCTCGATCTTCTTGCCCACCACCATCATCAGGTCCGCCAGCTCGTCGATGACGACGACGATGAACGGCAGGCGCTCCAGCGGCTCGGGCTCTTCCGGCGTCAGGCTGAAGGGATTGGGGATGCTCTGGCCCTGGGCCTTGGCTTCGTCGATCTTCTTGTTGTAGCCGGCCAGGTTGCGCACGCCCAGCTTGGACATGTATTTGTAGCGCCGCTCCATCTCGCCAACGCACCAGTTCAGCGCGTTGCCGGCCTGCTTCATGTCGGTGACGACGGGCGCGAGCAGGTGCGGGATACCCTCGTACACGCTCATTTCCAGCATCTTGGGGTCGATGAGGATGAGCCGCACGTCGCGGGCCTCGGCCTTGTAGAGCAGGCTGAGGATCATCGCGTTGATACCCACCGACTTGCCCGAGCCCGTCGTACCGGCCACGAGGCAGTGCGGCATCTTGGCCAGGTCGGCCACGATGGGCGCGCCGACGATGTCCTTGCCCAGACCCATGGTCAGCTGGGAGGCGGCGTCAGCATAGACCTGCGAGCCGAGGATCTCGGACAGCCGGATGGTCTGCCGGCGCGCGTTGGGCAGCTCCAGCGCCATGTAGTTCTTGCCGGGAATGGTCTCGACGACGCGGATGGACACCAAGCTCAGCGAGCGGGCCAGGTCCTTGGCCAGGCCGACGATCTGCGAGCCCTTCACGCCGGTGGCCGGCTCGATCTCGTAGCGGGTGATGACCGGCCCGGGCGACGCCGCGACGACATGCACTTCCACGCCGAAGTCGCGCAGCTTCTTCTCGATGAGGCGGCTGGTCATCTCCAGCGACTCGGGTGTCACCGTCTCCTGGCGTGCAGGTGCGGCGTCCAGCAGGTCCACCTGCGGCAGCTTGGCATCGCCCGCGTCGACGAACAGCGTCTGCTGGCGCTCCTTGGCCACACGCGTGGACTGCGGCACCTCCACGATGGGCGGCTCGATGACGAGCGGCACGTCCTCGATGCCCAGGTCTCGCTCGAACTGGCGCTCGGCCTCGCGCTCGACCTCCACCTCCTGCTCGCGCTCCTTCAGCGCCCGCTGACCGGCCTTCTGATCGGCCTTGATCTCGCGCTGCTCGAGGTACTGCTCGCGCAGGTGCTCGATGCGCTCGCCGATGCGCTCGGCCAGATGGCCCCACGAGAAACGCAGCGCCCACGACATGCCGGTCAGCAGCAGCACGATCCAGACGACGCCTGAGCCGGCAAAGCCCAGGCCTTTCATGCCCAGCGGCCCCAGCATGTAACCCAGCATGCCGCCCGCATGGTTGGGCAGGTGGGGCTCGACGGCGTACAGCCGGCTCCATTCCAGCGCGCAGCTGGCGCAAAGCAGCAGCACGACGCCCAGCCACCAACGCGCCCGCTGGCTCCAGCGCGGCGCGGGTGCCACGTCGTGGCGCAACAGCCCGGCCAGGCTGCGCAGCCAGCCGCGCAGCGCCAGCAGCGGCAACCACCAGGCCGAGAATCCGAACATGAAGAGCAGCCCGTCCGAGACGCAGGCGCCGATGCTGCCCACGCGATTGCCGGCGATGGCGCGCTGCCCGCTGGTGCTGAAGGCCGGGTCCCGCAGGTCATGCGTGGCCATGGCCAGCACGAGCAGAGCCAGCAGCAAGGCCGTCAGCGCCAGCCACAGCGGCGTGCGCAGCAGCCGCGAGGCCGCAGACGGCGGGGGCACATCGCGCTTGGGCGCCTGGCGGCGCGAAGGCTTGGCGGGCGCGGCGGGTTCGCCAGCGGGCTCGTCGCCGCCAAGCAGGGAACCGAGGGGAAAACTCATCCCCGCATTGTCGCCGTCAATCGTGGGTCAGGCGTTCCTTGATGACCACCGAACCGTTCTCAAGCGTTTCGATGACGCCGCGCTCCTCGAGGTCCTTCATGACACGGCTGACCATCTCGCGTGAGGCCCCCACGACCTTGGCCATGTCCTGGCGCGACACCTTGCCGCGGATGATCTTGATGCCTTTTTCGTCCTCGGCCATGTCCAGCAGCGTGCGTGCCACGCGGCCATAGACATCCAGCAGCGCCAGCGACTCGATCTGCCGGTCGGCGTTGCGCAGGCGCGCGACGAGGCCACGCAAGATGCCGTAAGACAGGCTGCTGCTCTCGGGAAGGCAGCGGGCGAACTCCAGCCGCCCCAGCACCAGCATGTCGGTCTGCACTTCCGCCCGCACAGTGGCCGAATGCGGCTCGTTGTCGATCAGGCTCATCTCGCCGACGTAATCCCCCGACTGCAGGACAGCCAGGATGACCTCCCGGCCGCGCTGGTCGGCCGTCAGCACGCGGGCACGACCGTTTAACAGAATGAAAAGGGCGTTGGATTTTGTGCCCTGCTCGACGATCAGCTCACCACGCTTGAATCGCCGCTTGACGACGCTATCTGCAATCGACTGGGCCTGATCGGTGGTCAACATCGAAAACAACGGAACCCGGCGGATCAGATCGAGGTTGGAAATCATCGCCATATGAAGTCTCCAGGTTTGAGCCCACAGGCCAACTCATAAATGCGCCTGCCTAGAATCACGTGCATTGTGCACACGCGGCGGGCCTCGCTACCCCAGTTAAGCCTGGATTTCACCCCTAAAAGGGCCTTGCGATACGCCGCACCCTCCTCAATTTGCCCACCATGACTGCCAACACCCAACACCACGGCCTGCTCATCCTCGGGTCCGGCCCTGCCGGCTACACCGCCGCCATCTACGCCGCTCGCGCCAACCTCAAGCCGACGCTGCTGACGGGCATGGCGCAAGGGGGGCAGCTCATGACCACGACCGAGGTCGACAACTGGCCCGCAGACGTGATGGGCGTGCAGGGTCCGGAACTGATGCAGCGCTTCCAGGAGCATGCCGAGCGCTTCAACACGCAGATCGTGTTCGACCACATCAACAAGGTCGATTTCTCCAAGCGCCCCTTCACGCTGTTCGGCGACAGCGGCACCTACACCTGCGATGCGCTGATCATCGCCACCGGCGCGTCGGCCAAGTACCTGGGCCTGGAGTCCGAGCAATCGTTCATGGGCCGCGGCGTCAGCGCCTGCGCCACGTGTGACGGCTTCTTCTACCGCGGCCAGGAAGTGTGCGTCGTCGGCGGCGGCAACACTGCCGTCGAAGAAGCGCTGTACTTGTCCAACATCGCCAACAAGGTGCACCTCATCCACCGCCGCGACAAGTTCCGCGCGGAGCCCATCCTGATCGACAAGCTCATGGAGAAGGTCGCCGCCGGCAAGATCGAGCTGCACCTCTTCCAGCAGCTCGACGAGGTGCTGGGCAATGAAGCGGGCGTCAATGGCGTTCGCACGG
The DNA here is from genome assembly GCF_043555975.1 of Pelomonas nitida. Classification (NCBI taxonomy): domain Bacteria; kingdom Pseudomonadati; phylum Pseudomonadota; class Betaproteobacteria; order Burkholderiales; family Sphaerotilaceae; genus Roseateles; species Pelomonas nitida. Next base: position 35,188 of record NZ_JBIGIA010000009.1, read on the forward strand.
TCAATGTGCAGGATGGCAGCAAGGTCGACATCCCCGTGCATGGCTGCTTCATCGCCATCGGCCACCAGCCCAACACCGAGATCTTCCTGGGTCAGATCGAGACCAAGGATGGCTACATCGTCACCCGCAGCGGCCTGAACGGCTTCGCCACGATGACCAGCGTGCCCGGCGTCTTTGCAGCCGGCGACGTGCAGGACCATGTGTACCGCCAAGCCATCACCAGCGCCGGCACGGGCTGCATGGCCGCGCTCGACGCACAGCGCTTCCTGGAGCAGGAGCACGGCTGAGCAATCGGCGGCGCGGCTTTCAACGCCGCGCAATTACCGCTATACTCGCGGGCTTGCCTGCCGGATGGACCGCATCGGGCCGTCGTTTGATGGCCGGATTTAGCAGGCATAAGCGGTCAAAGGGCTGCCCGAATCGTTTTGGGCGGCTGGTCAAACGTCAGAGTGGAGAAGCGTCATGGCACGCGTCTGTCAAGTCACGGGCAAGAAGCCCATGGTCGGGAACAATGTTTCCCACGCCAACAACAAAACCAAGCGCCGGTTCCTGCCGAACCTGCAATACCGCCGTTTCTGGGTGGAATCCGAAAACCGCTGGGTGCGCCTGCGCATCACGAACGCCGCTCTGCGTCTGATCGACAAGGTCGGCATCGACCAGGTCGTCGCCGACCTGCGTGCCAAGGGCGAGCTGTAAAGCGCGCCGTTCACTGACCTACTGAAGGAACACGACCATGGCATCCAAAGGCGGCCGCGAAAAGATCAAGCTGGAGTCCACCGCGGGCACCGGCCACTTCTACACGACGAACAAGAACAAGAAGACCACGCCCGAAAAGCTGGAATTCATGAAGTTCGATCCCAAGGCACGCAAGCACGTGCTGTACAAGGAAATCAAGCTGAAGTGATGCGCCAGGCGGCACACGCCGCCATGGGCAATCAGCCAACAAAAACCCGCCTCGCGCAACGCAGGCGGGTTTTTACTTTCCGGCCCAGCAAAAACGCCGGCCAGCAAGCCTTCAGTGTGACGCTGGCGACGCCGACGCGGTGTCAGTCCGGAATTCACTTCCAAACCACTGGTCGATCATGCGCTTCTCGTAGCGCAGCGTGTCGGAGCTGAAGTAGTTGTTGAAGCCACTCTGGTAGTTCATGTCGCCCAGCACGGCCTTGCCCTGCCGCACCACCTTGCCCTCCTCGCGCACTTCGTAGTTCAACCAGATCGACGGCAGCGTCACGGTGCGCATCACGCGCACCCAAGTCGTGCTGCGGCCGAGCGGCTCCACCTGCCCCGCAAGATCGACATCCGTCACCTCGATGCGCACATCCTTGCCAGGCAGATATTTCTGCGCCTGACCCACCAGGTGCTTTTCGATGTCCTTCAGCACGTCTTCATCGCGAAAACCGCTGTTGTCCTTGATATCGACAAAGGTCTCCGGCTTGATGAAGCTCACCTGCACGTCAGCGTGCGCAGCACCCATGGCGGCCAACAGGCCCAGGGCGATCCAGCGGTATTTCATGGCATGCCTCCTGAATGAAAGACGGCGTAGACAAAGTTTAGGCCAGACGTAAAAAAGCGCCCGACAGGGGCGCCCTTTACTCCGGGAAACGGATTGCCGCTCAGGCGTGAGCCGAGCGCAGCCGCATCGAGAACGCGCGGAGCTCGGCAATGCCGCTCTCTTCCGCACGGCGGCACCAACCCTGCAGGTCAACCACCAGCTGCTCGGCGGACACGTTGGTACGCGTCCACAGCTGACGCAGCTCTTCGCGCATCGTCACCAGCTTGTCGATCACCGGGCTGGCGGCGCGCGCATTGGCCAGCTCGCCCTGCAGGCCAGCGGGAATGCGCTCCTCGTCGCGATGCAACCAACGGGCCGCCAGCTTGAACTGGGCAAAACGCTCCGTGTGACGGCCACCCTCGGCCTTGATCTTTTCCAGCTCAGCAGAACAGGCCGCCTTCAGGTCACGGGCATAGCTGGCCATGACTTCGTAGCGGTTGGCGATCAGCGCTTCCAGCGTTCGGGCATCGGCCGGCTTGATCTCGCCCAGGCTCAGGCGGGGCGCGGTCTTGCGCACCTTGGCCCAGCCCAGCATCTCCAGGCCACGGATATAGACCCAGCCGATGTCGAACTCGTAGGGCTTGACGGAGAACTTCGCCGACGTCGGGTAGGTGTGGTGGTTGTTGTGCAGCTCTTCGCCACCAATGATCAAGGTCCAGGGGACCAGGTTGGTCGAGGCATCGGGCGCCTCGAAATTGCGATAACCCCAGTAGTGGCCAATGCCGTTGACGACGCCCGCCGCCCAGAACGGGATCCAGGCCATCTGGATGGCCCAGATCGTGGCGCCGATGGCGCCGAACAGCGTGACGTTGATGATGAGCATCAACAGAATGCCCTTCGCGCTGTGCTTCAGATAGACATTGCGCTCCACCCAGTCATTCGGCGTGCCGTGGCTGTACTTGGCAATGGTCTCGGCGTTCTTGGCCTCGGCGCGATAGAGCTCGGCGCCCTCGGCCATGACCTTCTTCAGGCCGCGCGTTTGCGGGCTGTGCGGGTCTTCCTCGGTTTCGCACTTGGCGTGGTGCTTGCGATGGATGGCCACCCACTCGCGGGTGACCATGCCGGTCGTCATCCACAGCCAGAAGCGGAAGAAGTGCGACGGGATGGGCCCCAGGTCCAGCGCGCGGTGAGCCTGTGAGCGATGCAGGAAGATCGTGACCGAAGCGATCGTGATGTGAGTCACGATCAGCGTGTAGATCACCAATTGCCAGGCGCTGAAGCCGACCAGCCCGTCAGAGAGCCAGTTCAACAGCGCGTTGAGAAAGTCGTTCATGCGTCCAGGACCTCGCCCTCGAAGGGGCATGCAAAGGAACTTCAATTGTAGGGGCGCGCCCCCAAAAACAAGGGACATGGCCGCGCGCCAACGTGCAAGCACGTGTGATGCGACGCGGTTCCTTGATGCGGATCAATCCGCCCGTTCCCAGGCCACGGCGAAGAAGCCGTCCGTCGCGTGCCGGTGCGGCCACAGCCGCAGCGCGCCGTTGTCGACGAGGCCGTCGGCCCCGCTCACCTGAGCCTTGGCGAGCGCATCGGCGGCATCCAGGCGCTTGAAAGCCGGGTGCGCGGCGCAGAACTCATCGGCGATGACCTCGTTCTCGGCGTCCAGCAGGCTGCAGGTCGCATAGACCAGCCGCCCGCCCGGCTTCACCAGGCGCGCCGCACTCGCCAGGATGGCGCGCTGCTTGGCCTGCAGCTCGGCCACGGCCTGCGGCGACTGGCGCCATTTCAGGTCCGGGTTGCGCCGCAGCGTGCCGAGACCCGAGCACGGCGCGTCCACCAGCACCCGGTCGATCTTGCCGGCCAGACGCTTGATGCGGTCGTCCCGCTCATGCGCGATCTGCGCCGGGTAGACGTTGGACAGCCCGCTGCGCGCCAGCCGCGGCTTGAGGGCGTCGAGCCGGTGGCCCGACACATCAAAGGCATAGAGCCGCCCGGTGTTGCGCATGGCCGCACCCAGCGCCAGCGTCTTGCCACCGGCGCCGGCGCAGAAGTCGACCACCATCTCGCCGCGCTTGGGCGCGAGCAGCAGGGCCAGCAACTGGCTGCCTTCGTCCTGCACCTCGACGCCGCCCTGGGTGAACAGCTCGAGCTTGTTCAGCGCCGGCTTGCCCTCGATGCGCAGGCCGATCGGCGAGTACGGCGTGGGCGCCGCGTCGATACCCGCCGCCGTCAGCTGCGCCTGCGCCTCCTCGCGCTTGAGCTTGAGGGTGTTGACGCGCAGGTCCAGCGGCGCCGGCTCGTTCAGCGCCGCCGCGAGCTGCCAGAACTCCTGCTCGCCCAGCTTCGCCAACAGCGACTCGGCCAGCCAGTCGGGCAGGTTGTGGCGCAGCCGGGGCTGCAGGCTGTCCGGCGAGATCGCCTGCACCTGCGCCAGCCACTGCTTCTCCACCGGGCTGAGCGCGGCGCCGAGGAAGCTGTCGCTGCCGCGCCAGGCGAGGATGGCCAGGCGCCGCGGCATCGGGCCGCTGCCGCTCTGGGCCAGGTTCTGGAACTTCAGCCGTTCACGCAGCAGCGCATAGACGGTTTCGGCCAGGCTGGCGCGTTCGCGCTGGCCGAGGTTCTTGTGTTGACGGAAGAAGGCCGAAACGGTGGCGTCGGCGGGCGCGTCGAGCTTGTTGACGGCGGACACCAGTTCCGCGCAGAGCTCCAGCAGGGCATTAGGATGCATCGCCGCATTATCCCAAGGCCCTCCGCCCGCCTCGCATGAATCTGCTGACGCAGTTGCGCCTGCGCCCCCGGCTGCTGACCGCCCTGCTCGTGGGCATCGCGATGGCCAGCGCCTGGCCCGGCCCGCTGTCCGTCGTCACCCGCGCGCTGCTGGGCTGGAACCTGGTGATCTGGATCTACCTGCCGCTGGTGCTGTGGATGATGCTCGGGCGCGGCGACCGCATCGACGTGCAGCAGCGGGCGCGCGACCTGGCCGAAGGCATTCCCGCCATGCTGTTGCTGGCCGTGCTCGGGGCACTGGCGAGCATGGCCGCCATCACGCTGGAGTTGCAGGCCGCCAAGCAGTCGCACGACACCCGCTACGTCGCGCTCGCGCTGGCCACGGTGGCGGGCTCCTGGCTGCTGTTGCCGGTTGAGTTCGGCCTGGCCTACGCCAGCCTCTACCACCGCCGCGGCCAGAAGGCGCACGGCCTGGAGTTCCCCGGCGACGACGGGCCGCCCGACTACGGCGACTTCCTGTACTTCTCGATGACGGTGGCCGCCACGTCGCAGACCTCCGACATCACCGTGAGCTCGCGCCCCATGCGCCGCCTCGTGCTGCTGCAGGCGCTGCTGTCCTTCGTGTTCAATACGGGCGTGCTGGCCCTGTCGATCAACATCCTCGCCGGCTTGCTCAGCTGACGAACAGTTGCTGCGGCGCCCCGTCGCGGTGGCGCACGACCTCGCCCTCCCACACCAGCGCGCCTTCGACGAACCAGCGCACCGACTGCGGATAGATGCGGTGCTCCGCGCCCAGCACACGAGCCCCGAGCGCCTTGGCGTCGTCGCCCGGCAGCACCGGCACGGCGGCCTGCATGACGATGGCGCCATGGTCGAGCTCGGCCGTCACGAAGTGCACCGTCACACCGGCCAGCTTGCAGCCCATCTCGATCGCACGCTCGTGCGTGTGCAGCCCCGTGAAGGCCGGCAGCAGCGACGGATGGATGTTGAGCATGCGGCGCGCATAGCGGGCCGTGAAGCCCGGCGTGAGGATGCGCATGAAGCCCGCGAGCACGACCAGGTCCGGCGCGAAGCCGTCGATGGCCTGCGCCAGCGCCGCATCGAACGCCTCGCGGCTGTCGAACGCCTTGTGATCGACGACCGCGGTGGCGATGCCATGCTGCGCCGCAAAGGCCAGGCCGGCCGCGTCGGGCCGGTTGCTGATGACGGCCGCCACTTCGGCGGGCCAGCCTTCAGCGCTGCAGGCCTTGACGATGGCCTCCATGTTGGAGCCCCGCCCCGAAATCAGAATCACCAGTCGCTTCATCGCCGCGCCGCCCCAAGATGAAAAACGCTCTCTCGGGAGGCGGTGGCCACATGAAGCGTGGGCGCGTGGGGGTCATGTGTCATGGGGCGGCAGTGTAGGCCGGCCGTCCCTGACGACCGGCAGGACAAGGGCCATGAACGACAATCCGCGCCCCATGTCGACACCCGTCCTCACACGCCCGCGCGTGCTCTCCGGCATGCGCCCCACCGGCGCACTGCACCTCGGCCACTTCCACGGCGCCCTCAAGAACTGGGTAAGCCTGCAGCACAGCCACGACTGCTTCTTCTTCGTCGCCGACTGGCATGCCCTGACCACGCAGCGCCCCAGTGGCGAGACGCTGAGCCACCACGTCTACGAGATGGTCACCGACTGGCTGGCCGCCGGCGTCGACCCCGAGCGCTGCACGCTCTTCCTGCAAAGCCGCATGCCCGAGCACGCCGAGCTGTTCACGCTGCTGGCCATGTGCACGCCGTCGAGCTGGCTGGCGCGCATGCCGAGCTACAAGGAGCAGATCGCCGCCGACCCCGAGCTCGCCAGCTACGGCTTTCTCGGCTATCCGCTGCTGCAGGCCGCCGACATCCTCATGTACAAGCCCGCCGGCGTGCCCGTGGGCGAAGACCAGGCCGCGCATGTGGAAGTCACACGCGAGGTCGCGCGGCGCTTCAACCGTCTGTACGCCGCCGAGTCGCCGGTCTTCGTCGAACCCCAGGCACTGCTGACCGAAACCGCCCGCGTGCCCGGCCTGGACGGTCAGAAGATGAGCAAGAGCCTGGACAACGCCATCGCGATGCGCGATGCACCCGAGGCCACGGCCGCCAAGATCCGCACCATGCCCACCGATCCGCAGCGTGTGCGCCGCACCGACGCTGGCGAGCCGGCCCGCTGCCCCGTCTGGCCGCTACACCAGATCTACAGCGACACCGCCACCCGGGCCGCCTGCGAGACCGGCTGCCGCACGGCGAGCATCGGCTGCCTCGACTGCAAGCAGCCGCTCATCGAGGCCATCCAGCGCGAACAGGCCCCGTGGCGCGAGCGCGCCGCAGCGCTGGACCCGCAGCAGGTGAAGTGGACGCTGGAGCTCGGCACCGAGCGCGCCCGCGCCGTCGCCCGCAAGACGCTGCGCGAAGTACGCGATGTGATGGGGCTGGTCGCTTGAGCCGCCTGCACGTCACGGACATCGAGGCCGCCATCAACTGGTGGCGCGAGCGCACCCCCTCGCCGGACGGCATCACCGCCGCGCAGGAAGTTCGTGCGCTCGCCGAGGCTTACGCGCAGTTCGCCTGGTCTCACGCCACCGAGCTGGACGCTGCCGTGCTGAACGACGACGCGCTGGACGCCTGGTTCGCCTGGTACTCGACGACCGCGGACTCGCCCTGCATCGCCATCTGCTCCACGGCCCAGGGCGACCCCGTCTGCAAGGGCTGTGGCCGCAGCTTCGACGAAGTGCAGCACTGGCCCAGCCTGGACCCGTTCGAGAAACGCCTCGTCTGGCACCGCATCACACAGGACGGCACCGCCTGGCGCTTCAACCGCTACGCGGAACGAGCCGGCCGATGACGCCGGCCGACCACGGCGTTACCGCCGCATCCACCGCCCGCGAGGCCGGTGCGCCGCGCATCCGCTTTGTCGACAGCGTGCGGCGACTGCTCCCGCAGGCCTGGCCGGTCCTCGTCGGCCAGCTCGCCGTCATGATGTTCAGCACCGTGGACACACTGGTGATGGGCCGCGTCGGCGCCCAGGATCTGGCCGCGCTCGCCGTGGGCGCCGCCGCCTACGTCTCCGTGTTCGTGGGGCTCATGGGCATCGTGCTCGCGGTCGGGCCCATCGCCGGCCGCCAGTTCGGCGCCGGCGACCTGCCCGGCTCCGGCCAGACCTTCGTGCAGGCGCAATGGCTGGCACTGCTGCTGTGCGTGCCGGGTCTGGCGGTGCTGTGCTTCCCCGAGCCCTTCATCTGGCTCGCCAAGCTCGACGCGACACAGGCCGCCAAGGTGCGCGCCTACACCCAGGCCGAAGCGCTGGCATTGCCGGCCGCGCTGCTGTTCGCCGCGTTCCGTGGGTTCTCGACCGCCGTGAGCCGACCCAAGGCCGTCATGGCCATGCAGCTGACCGGCCTGGCCGCCAAGGTGCCGCTGACCGTGCTGCTGGTGTTCGGCTGGGGGCCCATCCCGTCGCTCGGTGTGGCGGGCTGCGGCTTTGCCACCGCCATCGCGATGACGGCCCAACTGCTGGCCGCGCAATGGCTGCTGCGGCACGACACCTTCTACCAGCCCTTCAGCATCCCGCACCTGTGGCGCACCCGGCCGCAGCTGCCCGATCTGCGCCAGCTCGTGAAGCTGGGCCTGCCGATGGGTGGCTCCATCCTCGTGGAGGTGACGGGCTTCACCTTCATGGCCTTCTTCATCGCGCGGCTGGGGGCGACACCCGTGGCCGGCCACCAGATCGCCGTCAATCTCGTCGCGATGATGTTCATGACGGCCCTGGCACTGGGCACCGCGGCCGGCACGCTGGTCGCGCAGCACCTGGGTGCGGGGCAGAAGCGCGAAGCCCGCATCACGGGCCGGCACGCGATGACGCTGGCCTCGCTGGTGGCAGCCGGGCTCGGCGCCATCGTCGCGCTGGCGCGCGAACCCATCGTCGCGCTCTACACCGACAACCCCGAGGCCACTGCTGCGGCACTGCCGCTGCTGGTCTGGGTGTGGTTCTTCCACCTCGGCGACGCCTTGCAGACCGTCGCCGCCTATGTGCTGCGCGCCTACCAGGTGGCCACGCTGCCCATGGTCATCTATGTCGTCGCGCTATGGGGCGTGGGCATCGGCGGTGGCTATGCGCTGGCCTTCGGCCCTCACGCGGGTGGGGCCGAGGGCTTTTGGCAGGCCGCCACCGCCGGGCTGCTGACCGCCGCGCTGCTGTTGAGCCTGCTGCTGCGGCAGGTCTTCAACGAGAACCGGCAGGATGCGCCGCAGGCAGGAAGAGGATGAAACGGCTGCCGCCGCCATCGCGCGGCAGGCAGCGCACGTTGCCACCGTGCCGCTCGGCGATCTGCTTGACGAGGCTGAGCCCCAGGCCCACGCCACCCGCAATCTCGGCATGGCCGGGCAGGCGGTAGAAGGGCTCGAAGATCCGCTCACGAAGCTCCTCCGGCACGCCGGGGCCACGGTCGGCCACGACGAACTCGAAGCCGCCCGGCACCGTCTGCAGGGACAGCCCCACCTCGGGGCCACCATAGCGCCGTGCGTTGTCCAGCAGGTTGCGCAGCGCGCGGCGCAGCAGACGCTCCTGCCCGTCGACCCGCGCGTGGTCGGTCTCCGGCTCGAAGTTGACCCCGGCATGGGCAGCCTCCTCGGCACCCAGCGCCAGCAGCTCGACCGGGTGGGTCTCGCCAACGGAGCTGCCCGCCTCCAGCCGGCTCGCCAGCAGAACTTCCTCGACAAGAGCGTCCAGTTCGCCGATGTTCACGTCGATCTCGCGCCCCAGCCGCTCACGTTGCGCGGGCGCTGCGTCTTCCAGCATCGCGAAAGCCATCTTCAGCCGCGCCAATGGCGACCGGAGTTCGTGGCTGGCATTGGCCAGCAAGGTCTGATGCGAGCGCAGCAAGGTCTCGATGCGCTCGGCCGCCTGGTTGAAACTCGTCGCCACCGCTGCCACCTCATCCCGCCCACTGTCATCGACGCGGTGATGCAACTGGCCAGCACCGAACTTCTCCACGCCGCGCTTGAGCGCCTCCAGACGCCGCGTCAGCCGCCGCACGACCGGGTAGGCCCCGGCGGCCACGCCGACGAACAGCAGCAACATGACGATGGCCAACGTCGACACCGCCGGCGCGCCGGGCGACACCGGGCGGTGCAGCCAGGGGCCATTCCACGGGCCATCCTCCTGGCGCGGGCGAAGTTCGGACGCCGGTGCGGCCAGCGGCACCGACACCGGCCCCTCGCCGCGGCCAAACGGCGGGCGCCCGTCCTGGCCGGCCGCCGACGCCCCCGGCCCTTGGGGCGCGTTGGGTGGGCGCATGCTGCGCACCGTCTCCAGGCTGCGGCCGTCGCCCAGGGGAGCACTGACGACCACGCTGCCGGGGTCATCGACACGCCGCAGGAACAGCGGCGTCGTCGCGATGAGCTTGCCGTCCGGCCCCTCCAGGGCCACCGGCATGCGCAAGCGCCCACCCCAATCCTCGAAGGCCTCGGCCTGCGCCTTGCGTGGTGAGGTGACCGGCGGCAGGGCCAGCTTGAGCAATGCGGCCAGCGCGTTCAGCCGCTCGCCGGCCGACTGCTCGGCATTGCCCCGCTCCTGCTCGATGTGGCGCTGGAACAGCCAGGCCGAACCAAAGGCAAACGCCAGCAACAGCGCCACCAGCGTCAGGTAGATGCGGACGTAGAGGGTTTTCAAGCCGGGCACTTCATGCGGCGTCGGCGTCAGCGTCCTGCTTGCGGGCGAACACGTAGCCCGCCCCGCGCACGGTCAACACGCGGCGCGGATTCTTGGCATCGTCCTCGATGACGGCGCGGATGCGCGAGATGTGCACGTCGATGGAGCGATCGAAGGCCTCCAGCGGATGGCCCTTGAGCGCGTCCATGATCTGGTCACGGCTCAGCACGCGGCCCGGGCTCTGCGCCAGCACGACGAGCAGGTCGAACTGGTGGCTGGTCAGGTCGCAGATCTTGCCGTCCAGGCGCGCCACACGGGCCGCGAGGTCGATCTCCAGCCGGCCGAAGCGCAGCACCTCGTCGCCGTCGAGCTTGGGCTCCAGCCGGCGCAGCAAAGCCTTGATGCGGGCCTGCAATTCGCGCGGCTCGAAGGGCTTGCCGAGGTAGTCGTCGGCACCCAGCTCCAGCCCGAGGATGCGGTCCATCGGCTCGCCACGGGCCGACAGCATCAGCACCGGCTGGTGGCGCCAGCGCGGGTCACCACGCAGCGAGCGGCAGAAATCCAGCCCGTCACCGTCCGGCAGCATCAGGTCCAGCACCAGCAGCTCGAAGCGGCCATGGGCGAGCGCCTCGCGCGCCTGCGCGAGGTTGCCCGCGGTGCTGACCTCGAAGCCAGCAGCGCGCAGATAGTCGCCCACCATGCCGGTCAGGCGGGCGTCGTCGTCAATCAACAGCAGTCGAGCACTCATCACGGGAGCCAGCGAAGTGAACGGGGACCGGCGCGCGTCGGCGCCGGAGGATCGGGGCTCTAGCATCGCAGAACTCCTCCGGCAGACCAATCAACCCGGGCGGTGCGCGGCGGCACGAGCCTGGCGCTTCTTGGCGACCTCAGCGATCTTGGCACGCTGCTCGGGGGTGAGCACGCGGGCAGCATCGATGCTCGCCTGGGTCATGCGCTTGGAGGCGGCCTCTTGCTGCGCGCTGATCTGCGACCGCACCGACTCGATGGCAGCGGCGTCGATGTTGTTCGCCGTGAAGAGCGTCGCGAGCTGTTCGTGCAGCTTGCGGCCGGCTTCGCGCTGGCCCTTCAGGTCTTCATGCGCGGCCTTGAAGATCGCGTCGATCTGGCTGCGCTGAGCATCCGTCGCACTGACGAGATCCAGTGCGTGGTCCAGGTGGCCACCGAACAGGCCGGCGGGCGGCGGGCCACCGTGCGGGCCACCATGACGACCGGGGCCGGGTTGTGCGTGAGCCGCCACGCCACCGAGGGCCAGGGCAGCGACCACGGCGCCGGTGCGCAGCAGGGTCTGGAGCTGGAAGGTCTTCATCAAAGGTCTCCTGGAAGAAGCGTCAGTGAAGGCATCTTCCAAGCCCCCTGTATGGGATCTTTGGTGGCGGCGTAAAGAACTGTGAAAACCCAAAAACGCTGATTTCCAGGCGTGACCAGGTGCGGGCATTCCCGTGGAAAACCCGCACCCGAGAGGCGCCGGCGCGCTCTGGTGGCGTTTACTTGATGGGCTTGAAGCGCATGCGCTTCGGGCGCGCGCCTTCCTCGCCCAGGCGCTTCTTCTTGTCGGCCTCGTACTCGTGGAAGTTGCCGTCGAAGAAGAACCACTGCGAGTCGCCCTCGCAGGCCAGGATGTGCGTGCAGATGCGGTCCAGGAACCAGCGGTCGTGGCTGATGACCATGGCCGAGCCGGCAAACTCCAGCAAGGCTTCTTCCAGCGCGCGCAGCGTTTCGACGTCGAGGTCGTTGGACGGTTCGTCCAGCATCAGCACGTTGCCGCCCTGGGCCAGCGTCTTGGCCAGGTGCAGGCGACCGCGCTCACCGCCGGACAGCGAGCCCACCAGCTTCTGCTGGTCATTGCCCTTGAAGTTAAAGCGGCCCAGATACGCACGGCTGGGCATGACGAACTTGCCGACGACGATGTTGTCGAGACCGCCGGAGACGTCTTCCCACACGGTCTTGCTGCCGTCGAGGCTGGCGCGGCTCTGGTCCACGAAAGCCAGCTTGGCGGTCTTGCCGATCTTGACGGTGCCCGAATCGGGCTGCTCCACGCCCTGGATCATGCGGAACAGCGTGGACTTACCCGCGCCGTTGGGGCCGATGATGCCGACGATGGCGCCGGCCGGCACCTTGAACGACAGGTTATCGATCAGCACGCGGTCGCCGAAGCTCTTGGAGACGCCTTCGAACTCGATGACTTCATTGCCCAGGCGGTCCGCCACGGGGATGAAGATCTCGTTGGTCTCGTTGCGCTTCTGGTATTCGACGTCGCTCAGCTCCTCGAAGCGGGCCAGACGCGCCTTGCTCTTGGCCTGGCGGCCCTTGGCATTGGAGCGCACCCACTTCAGTTCTTCCTTCATCGCCTTGGCGCGCGCGTCTTCGCTCTTCTGCTCCTGCTCCAGGCGGCGTTCCTTCTGGTCCAGCCAGTCGGAGTAGTTGCCCTTCCACGGAATGCCGTGGCCGCGGTCGAGTTCGAGAATCCACTCAGCGGCGTTGTCGAGGAAGTAGCGATCGTGGGTGATGGCCACGACGGTGCCGGGGAAGCGCTGCAGGAACTGCTCCAGCCACTCGACGGATTCGGCGTCCAAGTGGTTGGTGGGTTCGTCCAGCAGCAGCATGTCGGGCTTGGACAGCAGCAGGCGGCACAGCGCCACGCGGCGCTTCTCACCGCCCGACAGCACGCCGATGACGGCATCCCACGGCGGCAGGTTCAGCGCGTCGGCGGCCAGTTCCAGCTGCAGATCGGTGTTCTCGGAACCGGCGGCGGCGATGATGGCCTCCAGCTCGCCCTGCTCGGCGGCCAGCTTGTCGAAGTCGGCGTCCGGCTCGGCGTAGGCGGCGTACACCTCGTCCAGGCGCTTCTTCGCGGCCAGCACGCCGCCGATGCCCTCTTCCACCGCTTCACGCACGGTCTGGTCGGGGTCCAGCTTGGGCTCCTGCTCCAGGTAGCCGATCTTGATGCCGGGCATGGGCACGGCTTCGCCCTCGATTTCCTTGTCGACGCCGGCCATGATCTTCAGCAGCGTGGACTTGCCGGAGCCGTTCAGGCCCAGCACGCCGATCTTGGCGCCGGGGAAGAAGGACAGCGAGATGTCCTTGAGGATGTGGCGCTTGGGGGGAACCGTCTTGTTGACACGGTTCATCGAAAAGACGTACTGGGCCATGCCTGGGTCTCCGATCGAATGAAATGAGGGCGGATGCCTCGGCCATGCACGGCTGAGGGCAGATCCTGGGGGGCTGAAATAGCGGCAGGCCCGACGGGGCGGGCCTGCGATGCCGCTATTGTCGCCGCAATGCCAACCGGGCGATTCGACGGCTTGCGGATCGCCTCGGGCCGACCTCGCTAGAATGCATCCACGCCGCGCATTTCAGTCCTGCGCGGCGTTTTCATTTCTTAGAGCCCCGCACGCGGCCTGGCTTGCCCGAAGACTGGTGACACCGCCCCGGTGTCACGGCGAGCCCCGGTGATTTTCGGCGTGCCCTCCCCTCCATTGGATTCGATGAGTTTCGACACCCTCGGCCTTGCCGCACCGCTGCTCAAGGCCATCGCCGACGCTGGCTACACCTCCCCCACCCCCATCCAGGCCCAGGCCATTCCCGCCGTCTTGAAGGGCGGCGACCTGATGGCCGGCGCCCAGACCGGCACCGGCAAGACCGCCGGCTTCACGCTGCCCATGCTGCACCGCCTGCAGGCCGGTCAGCGCACACTGGACAAGCGCGGCCGCCCGGCCGTGCGCGCCCTGGTGCTGACGCCCACCCGCGAACTGGCCGCCCAGGTCGAGGAAAGCGTGCAGACCTACGGCAAATACCTGCCCCAGCTCAAGAGCATGGTCATGTTCGGCGGTGTCGGCATGCAGCCGCAGATCAACAAGCTGCGTGACGGCGTGGACATCCTCGTCGCCACGCCCGGCCGCCTGCTGGACCACGCCGGCCTGGGCAACCTCGACCTCTCCAAGGTCGAGATCCTGGTGCTGGACGAAGCCGACCGCATGCTGGACATGGGCTTCATCCACGACATCAAAAAGGTGCTGGCGCTGCTGCCGCAGCAAAAGCAGACGCTGCTGTTCAGCGCCACCTTCAGCGACGAGATCAAGAACCTCGCCGACCGCCTGCTGAACCAGCCGGCGCTGATCGAGGTCGCCCGCCGCAACCAGACCAATGACCAGATCGCGCAGAAGGTCCACCCCGTGGGCCGCGAGCGCAAGAAGGAACTGCTGGTGCACCTCATCAAGGGTGGCGACTGGCACCAGGTGCTGGTCTTCACGCGCATGAAGCACGGCGCCAACCGCCTAACCGACTACCTGAACGACAACGGCATTAGCGCGATGGCCATCCACGGCAACAAGAGCCAGGGCGCGCGCACCAAGGCGCTGGCCGACTTCAAGTCGGGCGACCTGACCTGCCTGGTGGCCACCGACATCGCCGCCCGCGGCATCGACATCGACCAGTTGCCCCACGTCGTCAACTTCGAGCTGCCCAACGTGCCGGAGGACTACGTCCACCGCATCGGCCGCACCGGCCGCGCGGGCGCGCAAGGCGAGGCCGTCAGCCTCGTCTGCGTGGACGAGAACGGCTTCCTGCGCGACATCGAGAAGCTCATCAAGCGCGAGATCCCGAAGGAAATCGTGCCCGGCTTCGCGCCGGACCCGAACGAGAAGGCCGAGCCCATCGTGCTGGGCCGCACCATCCTGAACCCCAACGGCAGCCGGGGCCGCAACCCCAACCCGCCCGCGGGCGCCAACGGCCGCGGTGGCCGGGGCGGCCAGGGCGGCGGCGGCCGGGGCGGTGACAACCGCGGCGGCCAGCGCGACGGCGGCCGCCCGGCCGGCAGCGGCAAGCCGCAAGGCCACACCGGGCACGGTGGCGCCAAGCCGCAGGCCCACGCCGGGCATGGTGGCGCCAAACCCGCGGCCCACACGGGCCACGGCGGTGCCCGCACGGCGCCGAAGCCGCAAGGCCAGGCCAACCGCGACGGCGGTAATGCGCGCGCCGGCAACGGCCCACGGCTGACCCAGCCCAAGCGCTGACCGCAGCGCACCGGCCCCGTTTTAGCCGCTCACGGCCTGCCCTTCACGGGGCAGGCCGTTTTGTTTGGCCCCAGCTGCTCTAATGCCGCGCCATGGCCCGCTCCCCAATAGACAATTCGCTCAAGTTCACGCTGCCCGACGGCACCGTTATCTCCGCCGAGGACATGCTCCGCAAGGCCCGCGAACTGCGGCAGGCCGGCAAGCACACGGCGCCCCCTGCTGCCGCGCCGGCACTGCCGCCACAGGATCTGCAACACCTGCTCGACGCGTTGCTGCTGCTGGGCGGCCCCGCCAGCATCACCTCGGTGATGCAATGGCTGTCGCTGACCGGCCATGAGCGCAGCGACGGCGGCCGCTTCGACCAGACCAGCGTGCGCGACGGCCTGCAGACGCTCGTGGCCCAGGGCCGCGCCGAGAACCAGCTGGGCAGGGGCACGCTGGCGCGGCTCGACATCGACGAGAACGGCGAACGCTTCCAGGCCTTGCTCGAAGCGCCCGATGCCAAGGATCACTGGCGTCGGCGACTGTGGATGCTCGGCGGGAGCCGCGGCGACTGGCGCGACCCCATCGGCTGGGTGAGCTTTCGCAACACGGACGACATGCTGTCGGCGCTGCGACTGATGATCTATTCGGGCATGGCGGCCGACGAGTTCCATGAGCACCTGCACCGGCTGCCCGAGCTGCTCGAGCCGGAACTGCACGCCCGCGCGGTGCTCACGCCGTGGCGCCCGGGCCTGCTGGCGCGCATCGCCCCGGGGCTGCGCGACGGCCTGCTCGGCCAGTTGCTGGACTGGCTGCGCATCGACTCCAGCGTTCGCGCCGAGCTGCGCGCCTGGCTGCGCGACACGCCCGGCCCGCTCGACATCCCGCTGCGGGCACGGCTGGCCGAGGCCGACCTGCTGGCCCTCGACCTGGACGGCGCCGAGCGCTACCTGAAAGGCCTCGCCGGCCCCGGCGTCACCCTGCTGGCCGCCACGCGCGCGCTGGTCGCCGGGCGCTGGGCCGAGGCCTGCGCCAGCTTCGAGGCAGCCATCAAGACCATCAACGCCGAAGCGCGCATCCGCCGCGGCGCCCTGTCGCTGGACACCGCGCGCCTGTACCTGCTCGCACTGCTCGCGCAGGAAGACCCCAAGGCCTGGGCCCAGGCACGCAAGTACGCGATTGCCGAGTCCGGCAGCCGCAACCCGACGGCCTACACCGCCTGGGGCCTGTGGGCCCACGGCATCGGCGTGCGGCTGGGCGAAGACAGCTTCCTCGACGCCGCCTTCCAGCCGAACGCGCCGGGCGACGCCGAGCCGGTCGACCGCCTGCTGCTGTGCGCCTGGCTGGGCCGCCCGGCGCCGGGCTGGACGCCCGAGCAGGCGCAGGCCGTGCTGGCCCCACTGCGGCCCCAGCATGGCTTGCTGGCCGAGTATGTCGACGCCGCGCTGCAGCGCCTGCAACTGGGCGGCGCCACGCCCACGCGCATCGTCAGCATGCTCAGCCAGCCCCGGCCGGCCTGGCGCGACGCGCTCGCAGCCATCACGGCGCTGAGCGACGACGGCAAGCCGGCCGCCACCAAGGCCGAGCTGGCCTGGCAGCTCAAGCTCGACGCCGCCGGCCGCGTGCACACGCTGGAGCCGATGGAGATGACCATCGGCGCGCGCGGCGGCGTCAAGTTCAAGGCCGCCTCGCTGGCCAAGCTGAAGAAGCAGGGCGCCCAGCGCAGCCGCGACAACCTCGTGCTGCGCCACATCGAGCGCGACGCCTGGGCCGGCGTGCACGACCTGCGGCTGGACGTCAGCGCGGCGCTGGTGGCGCTGATCGGCCACCCGCACCTGATGCTGGCCGACGCGCCGGGGCAGTGGGTGGAGCTCAGCGAGGGCCTGCCCGAGCTGGAGGTGCGCCGCACCGGCGACGGTGAGGCGGCCGCCTTTGAATTCCACCTGCACCCACCGCTGATCGCCAACAGCGAGCCTTATGCCGGCGCGCTGTTCGGTGCACAGGCCGACGCCGAGCGCGAACGCCGCAACGCCCAGCGCGTCATGCTCGAAGGGCCGGGGCGGGCGCGGCTGATCCGCATCACGCCCACCCAGCGCCGCGTGGCCGAACTCGTGGCGCAGGGCTGGCAGGTGCCGGCCCAGGCCACGGCGGAACTCGGCGCCGCGCTGCAGGTGCTGACCGGCCACTTCCAGCTGCACTCCGACGCCGATGCCGGCCAGCGCGTGGCGGGCGACAGCCGGCTGCACGCGCGGCTCACGCCGCAGGGCGACGGCTTGGCGCTGCTGCTGGTGGCCCAGCCCTTCGGCGACTTCGGCCCCGCCGTCACGCCCGGCGAGGGCCGCGACCGGCTGATGTGCCTGCACGAAGGCGTCAGCCTGACGACCGAGCGCAACCTGGCGCTGGAGGCGCAACACCGCGCCGACGTCATCGCCGCCCTGCCCTTCCTGGACCCCGAGCAGCCGCCCGACCAGCCCTGGCTGCTGGCCGAGGCCGAGGAAGCGCTGGCGGCCGTCGAGCGGCTGCCCACGCTGCCGGGCATCGCCGCACTGGCCTGGCCCAAGGGCAAGCCGGTGCGGGTGCTGCCGCTGGAGGGCGAGGCCGTGCAGATCGCCGTCAGCACCGGGCGCGACTGGCTGGCGCTCAGCGGCGAAGCCCGCGTCGACGAAGGCCGCGTGCTGGGCCTGCAGGAGCTGCTCGCGCTGAGCCGCAGCAGCAAGAGCCGCTTCGTGCGGCTGGCCGAAGGGCATTACCTGGCGCTGTCCGAGCAGTTGCGCCAGCAGCTGCGCGACCTGGACGCCCTCGCGCAGGCCAAGAAGGGCGAGCTGCAGCTGCCCGCCGCCGGCGCCGCCTGGCTGGAGCAGGGCCTGGCCGGCATGCAGCTCAGCGGTGACAAGGCCTGGCGCGCACGGGTGGACCGCCTGAGCGCCGCCGCCGCGCTGCAGCCGCAAGCGCCGAAATCGCTGCGCGCTGAGTTGCGCAGTTACCAGGCCGAAGGCTTTGCATGGATGAGCCGCCTGGCCGCCGCGGGCTTCGGTGCCTGCCTGGCCGACGACATGGGTCTGGGCAAGACCGTGCAGACGCTCGCGCTGCTGAGCGAGCGCAGCGCGCTGGGCGCCGCCCTGGTGCTGGCGCCCACGTCGGTGTGCGGCAACTGGGCGGCCGAGTGCGCCACCTTCGCCCCCGGGCTGAACGTGCAGGTCTATGCCGACGCCGCCGACCGCGCCGCGCTGCTGAAGGCCGCCGGCCCGGGCGACGTCATCGTGGCCAGCTACGCGCTGGCCCAGATCGACGCCGAAGGCTTTGCCGCCCGCAACTGGGCCAGCCTCGTGCTGGACGAAGCCCAGGCGCTGAAGAACGCCGCCACCAAGCGCGCGAAGTCGGTGGCCGAGTTCGACGCCGACTTCCGGCTGGCGCTGTCCGGCACGCCGGTGGAAAACCGGCTGGCGGACCTGTGGTCCATCATGAACCTCGTCAACCCCGGCCTGCTGGGCACGGCGCAACAGTTCAATGAGCGCTTCGCCGGCCCCATCGAGCGCCAGCAGGACGCCGCCACGCGAGCGCGGCTGCGCCGCCTGGTCGCACCCTTCCTGTTGCGGCGCACCAAGACGCAGGTGCTGCAAGACCTGCCCCCGCGCACCGAGATCGTCCACCGCGTGGAGCCGAGCGAGCAGGAGCGCCACTTCCTCGAGGCCCTGCGCCGCGACGCCCGCGCGGCCGTGGCGGCGGCCGCCGCCGACCCCAACCGCGGCGCCCCCATGCAGGTGCTCGCTGAGCTGATGCGGCTGCGCCGCGCGGCCTGCGACCCGCGCCTCGTGTCGCCCGAGTTGGGCCTGGTGGGAGCCAAGATGGCCGAGTTCGAGCGCATCGTGCGCGAACTCGTGGCCGGTGGTCACAAAGCGCTGGTGTTCAGCCAGTTCACGGACTACCTCGACCTGCTGGCCGAGCGCGTCACGCAGATGGGCCTGCCCTTCCAGCGCCTGGACGGCAGCACGCCGCAGGCCGAGCGCACCAAGCGGGCCGCCGCCTTCCAGCGCGGCGAGGGCGAGGTGTTCCTGATCAGCCTGAAGGCAGGCGGTTTCGGCCTGAACCTGACGATGGCCGACTACGTGCTCATCGTCGACCCGTGGTGGAACCCCGCCGCCGAAGACCAGGCCAGCGGCCGCGCCCACCGCATGGGTCAGCAGCGCCCGGTCACCGTCTACCGGCTGGTGACCGCCGGCTCCGTGGAGGAACGCATCATCGAGCTGCACCGCGACAAGCGCGGCCTGGCCGAAGGTATGCTGGAAAGCGACGGCCAGGCCGCACCGCTGGACGCCGCCGCGCTGGCGGCGCTGCTGGAGGACGAGTAGACCGTATTTGGCCTATATTCAGTCCGATCAACTCGTCGGAGTTCGCATGCGCAGCGCCCAAGTCAAACCCATCAGCTATCTGAAGAGCCATGCCGCCAGCATCGCCAGCGACATCGCCGACTCTGGCGAGCCGCTGCTGATCACGCAGAACGGCGAGGCGCGGCTGGTGGTCATGGACGTGCATGCCTACGAGCGCCAGCAGGAGACGCTGGCGCTGCTGAAACTGCTGGCGCTGGGCCAGCGTGACATCGACGCCGGCCGCGTGCGCGATGCCGAGGACGTGTTCGCCGACCTCGCGAAGGAAGACGCCGCGTGACGGTCGTCTTCCTGCCCGGCGCCGAGCAGGATCTGCGCGACATCCGGCACTACGTGCTGAAGAAGTTCGGCGCGCCGGCCTGGGCAGACACGCTGGCCCGGCTGCGCGCCACGGTCGATGCACTGAAGACCTTCCCGCTGTCGGGCAAGGTGCCTGACGAACTGGCAGAGCTGGGCAGCGAGCGCTACCGCCAACTCGTCTCGGGCAGGAACCGCGTCATCTACGAGCCGGCCGCAGGCATCGTCTACGTCCACATCGTTTGCGACGTCCGCCGCGACCTGCGCGGCCTGCTGAGCCGGCGCCTGCTCAGCGTGGTGCGCTGAAGGGAGTGCGCGGGTGACGAACCTGACGCCACTTCAGGTATCCGAGTTGGTGATCGTCGAATCGCTGGAGCATGACGAGGTCAAAACTGGCGCCGAACTGGCTGCTTACGTCAGTTCCTTGGAATGCGCGCAGGATCGCGGACTGAAAGTGCGCCTGATTGAATGCTCTTACGCCTCTGAGTTCGTTGACCTGATCGAGGCATTAGCTGAGGAAGCAAGCATGCGCCAGTCGCATCCGATCCTTCACGTCGAGTGCCACGGGTCCGCAGATGGCGGCCTGCAGTTCGCAAACGGAAGCGAACTGACCTGGGACAGGTTCGGAGAAGGTCTGCGGCGCCTCAACGCTGCTACAGGGATCAACCTGATTGCATCGGTCTCTGCCTGCCACGGTGCGCACCTGCTCAGCGCCATGCCGCCCACCCTGCCTGCACCTTGCCTGATGATGGTTGGCCCAATCCGAGCGATGAATTCCGCTGAACTGATGGCTGGGTTTCGACTGTTCTACCGCAACCTGTTCGATTCGGGTGACGCTAGCTATGCTGCGGCGACGTTGTTGAGATCAACGCACCCTGAGATTGCTTGGGACGCCGTACACGCAGAGCAATGGTTCGATCAGGTCGTTGCAATTTACATCGAGAACGAATGCACTCCCAAGGCGGTGAAACGCCGGACACTCGCCCTATTCCAGCAAGGCCAGCGCGAGGGTCTCAGGCTGTCCATGGCGGAGCTGAAGCGCCTCCTCGTCCAAACACACCGCCAAGACCTCGATGGCAAATTTTTTGACCGTTTCTTCATGCTTGATGAATATCCCCATAACGCCGAAAGATTCCGGAACGCGCGAAACCAGTTGACGGCTCGCATCGCAGAACTGCGGTCGAAAAATCGGCATGCGCTGTAGTCCTTTGCACCTTCGGCAATAAACGCATGCAGTGCGATACCAAAACCTGGATCGCCGGCGCAACCGGCCTCGTCGGCCGCGCGCTGCAGGCCGAACTGCCCGAGGCCATCGCGCTGGCCCGCCGGCCCCTGCCGGGCGCGATGGTGGTGGACTACACCCGCCCGGCGTCGTTCGGCGCCCTGCCCGCGCCGCAGCGGGTCTTCATTGCGCTCGGCACGACGATGGCGCAGGCCGGTTCGCAGGCGGCGTTTCGCGCGGCGGACTTCGACGCCGTCGTCGCCGTCGCCCGTGCCGCCCGCGAGCGCGGCGCCACGCACTGCGGGCTGGTGTCGGCGCTGGGCGCCAATGCGCGCTCCGGCGTCTTCTACAACCGCGTCAAGGGCGAGGCCGAGGATGCGCTGATCGCGCTGGGCTTCGCGCGCCTGGTCATCGCCAGGCCGTCGCTGCTGGACGGCCACCGCGACGCGCTGGACCAGCCGCGCCGCGCCGGCGAGGCCTGGATGCTGCGCCTCGTGCGCCCCGTGGCCGGCCTGATCCCGAAACCGTGGCGCCCCATCGCACCCGAGCGCGTCGCCCGTGCGCTACGGCTTGCGCTGGATCAGCCCGGCCCGGCCGTGCAGGTGCTCGAATCCGGCGACCTGCATTCCCTCGGGTCTCCATGAAACTGACCTTCCTTGGCGCGGCCGACACCGTCACCGGTTCGCGCCACCTGCTGACGCTGGGCGACCAGCGCCTGCTGCTGGACGCCGGCCTGTTCCAAGGCTTCAAAGCCCTGCGCGAACGCAACTGGAGGCCGTTGGGTGGACCGACCACCGAGCTCGACGCCGTACTCCTGTCCCACGCCCACCTGGACCATTGCGGCTACCTGCCCGCACTGCGCCGTCAGGGCTTCAAGGGCCCCATCTACGCCACCGCCGCCACGCGCGACCTCTGCGATGTGCTACTACGCGACAGCGCCCACCTGCAGGAAGAAGACGCCCGCCGCGCCAACCGGGACGGCTCCAGCCGCCATGAAAAGGCACAGCCGCTCTACAGCGTGCGCGAGGCCGAGGCGACGATGAAGCAGTTCGTCGCCGTGCCGCGCGACGGACGCGTCATGCTGGGCGGCACCGAGGTGCGCTTCACGCCGGGCGGCCATCTGCTGGGCGCCACGTCCATCCACGTGCGGCATGGCGGCCGCTCGTTGCTGTTCTCGGGCGACGTGGGCCGCGCGGGCGACCTGCTGATGCCCACGCCGCAGGTGCCGCCGGCGGCGGACATCGTGATGATCGAGTCGACCTACGGCAACCGCCTGCACGCGCCCGAGGATGCGCAGGCCCGGCTCGCCCAGATCCTGCGCACGACGCTCAAGCGCGGTGGCTCGCTGCTGCTGCCCAGCTTCGCCATCGGCCGCGCGCAGGCCTTGCTGCTGGTGTTGCAGCGCCTGCGCAGTGCCGGCGAGTTGCCGCTGGACGTGCCCATCTGGCTGGACAGCCCCATGGCCGAGCAGGCCACCGAACTAACCATCCAACACGCCAAGCTGCTGCGCATCTCCGCCAGCGAGGCGCGCAGCCTGACCGATCGCGTGCACTACGTCACCAAGCAGGCCCAGAGCCTGAAGCTCGCCGCCAGCCTGGCCGCGCCGCGCGCCAAGCCCGCGATCGTCATCTCCGCCAGCGGCATGGCCACCGGCGGCCGCGTACTGAACTACCTGGAGACGCTGGCGCCTCAGCCTCAGCACCACATCGCCTTCCCCGGCTTTCAGGCCGGCGGCACGCGCGGCGCACGCATCGTGGCGGGCGAACGCGAGGTCAAGATCCGCGGGCGCTGGGTGCCGGTGAATGCCGAGATCAGCCACCTCGACGGCTTCTCCGGCCATGCCGACGCCGACGGTCTGCTGCAGTGGCTGCGCGCCACCTACCCGGCATCCGCACGGCCGCCCGAGCAGGTGTACGTGGTTCATGGCGAGCCCGCCGCCGCCGATGCGCTGCGCGGCCGCATCCAGGACGAACTGGGCTGGGCCGTGCGCGTGCCGCAACACGGGGAGACCGTCGAATGGTGATGGACGGCGCAGCTTTCGGCGTCTCCACCGAGATGATCACGGGCCTGGCGGCGGCGCTGGGCAGCGGCCTGCTGATCGGGCTGGAGCGCGAGCGCCACAAGCCACGCGGCGCGCGCGGCGAGCCGGCGGGGCTGCGCACGTTCACGCTGGCCAGCATGGCCGGCGCCCTGGCGCAGGCGCTGGCGCTGCCCGGGCTGGTGGCGCTGACGGCCGCTGCCGTCACGGCGCTGGCCGCCATCGCCTACGCGCGCGGCCGCGACCCCAGCCTGACCCGCGCACTCGCGCTGCTGGTGACCTGCCTGATCGGCGCGCTGTGCGTCACCGCGCCGCTGCTGGGCACGCCCACCGCCGTCGTGCTGACCGCGCTGCTGGCCGCACGCACCCGGCTGCATCGCTTCGCAACGCAGGTGCTGCGCGACGAAGAGCTGCACGACGGCCTGCTGCTGGGCGCGCTGGCACTGGTCGTGCTGCCGCTGATGCCGCAGCAGCCGCTGCCCTGGCTGGCCGGCATGAAGGCGCATTCGCTGATGGGGCTGATGCTGCTGCTGCTCGCGCTGCAGGCGGCCGGCCACATCGCGCTGCGGCTGGCCGGTCCGCAGGCCGGGCTGGCGCTATCGGGGCTGCTGTCGGGCCTGGTGTCCAGCACGGCCACCATCGCCGCCATGGGCAGCAAGTCGCGCGCGGAGCCGAGCTTGCGGCTGGCCTGTGCGGCGGGCGCGGTGATGTCGACCTGCGCCACCTGGCTGCAGGCCCAGGCCATGCTGTTCGCCATGGCCCCGCAGGCCGCGCTGGCCGTGCTGCCCATCGCACTGCTGGGCATGGCGGTGTGCGGTGGCCTGGGCCACCTGCTGATGCTGCGCTCGCATCAGCTCGAGAAAGACGGCCAGGTCTCGGCCCAGGTCGCCAGCCGCCGCGGCCCGCTGCGGCTGCGCGAGGCGCTGGTGCTGTCGTTGCTGCTGAGCGCCGTGGCCGTGGCCGTGAGCTGGGCGCGCGATGAGTTCGGCGCCTCGGGCCTGTACGGTGCCGTCGCGCTGACCGCGCTGGCCGACGTGCACGCGCCCATCGCCTCGCTGGCGGGCCTGCAGGCCGCCGGCAGCATCGACGTGCGCCAGGCGCTGCTGGGCCTGCTGTTGGCCTTCGCGTGCAACAGCCTCACGCGCAGCGTCACCGCCGTGGCGGCGGGAGGCTGGCGGTTCGCCCGCTTCGTCATCCCGGCGCTCGCGCTGCCCCTGCTGCTGGGCACGGGGCTGGCGGCGCTGCTGCACGGCGGCCTCGGGGTCTGAGCGCCGAGGTGCTGGCCGCGCGCCGTCGGATCGCGACGGCCGCGGTGCTCCAATCCTGCCGACGCTGCGAATTCACAGGCCCCCGTTGAAGTCTCCCTGCATCCTGCCGGCCGAGGTCGATTTCTCCGACCCTGCCGCCCCCGCCTCGCCCAGCTTCGGCGACGTCTACCACGCCCGTGCCGGCGCACTGGCGCAGGCCCGGCATGTGTTCATCGCCGGCAACGGCCTGCCCCAGCGCTGGCAGGGGCACACCCATTTCGTCGTGCTGGAAACCGGCTTCGGCCTCGGCAACAACTTCCTCGCCACCTGGGACGCGTGGCGGCAAGACCCGGCACGCTGCGAGCACCTGCACTTCGTCAGCGTCGAGAAGCATCCGCTGCGCCGCGATGACCTGGCACGCGCCCACGCGGCCAGCCCGCTGCCGGACCTGGCCGCTCAATTGGTGGAACGCTGGCCGCCGTTGACCGCCGGCCTGCACACGCTGGCCTTCGAAGGCGGGCGCGTCACCTTGCTGCTGGGCCTGGGCGATGCGCGTGAGCTGCTGCGCGAGCTGGTGCTGCCGGCCGACGCGATCTACCTCGATGGCTTCGCCCCCAACCGCAACCCGGACATGTGGGATGAATGGCTGCTCAAGTCGCTGGCGCGGCACGCCTCGCCCGGCACGACGGTGGCCACCTGGAGCATCAACCGGCCGATGCGACGCGCGCTGGCCGCCAACGGCTTCGACGTCCAGCTGGCGCCAGGTTTTGCCAGCAAGCCGGAGATGACCGTCGCCCGCCATGCGCCGCACCACACGCCGCAGCGGCCGGCCGGGCGCGAGCCGCTGGCGGCGCGGGCGCGGCGCGCCGTCGTCATCGGCGCGGGGCTGGCCGGTGCGGGCTGCGCGCTGGCGCTGGCGCGCGCCGGTATGGACTGCACGGTCTTCGACGCGCTGCCCGGGCCGGCACAGGCCAGCTCCGGCAACCCGGCCGGGCTGTTCCACGGCACGCTCAATCCCGATGACGGCACGCACGCCCGCTTCAACCGCGCGGCGGCGCTGGCCACGCAGGCCTTGCTGGCCGAGTTGGGGTTGCCGCATCAGCGTGGCCTGCTGCGGCTCGAAACGCGGCTCGCCGCCGACGCGATGCCGGCCGTGCCCGGCTATGTGCAACCGCTGCCGGCAGACACGGCCTCGGCGCGTGCCGGCACGCCACTGGCCCACCCCGCCTGGCTGTACCCAGGCGGCGGCGCCATCGACCCAGCGGCCTACGCCCGCGCCATGCTGGCCGCCAGCGGCGCGCAGTTGCGGCTAAATACACCCGTCGCCGCCTGGCGCGAGGTGGACGGCGGATGGCAGTTGCTGGCCGCCGATGGCCAGGTCATCGACACCACGCCGCTGCTGGTGCTGGCCGGGGGGCATGGCCATCGCGCGCTGCTCGGCGATCTCGCTGGCGACCTGACCCTGCAGCGCGGCCAGCTGAGCCATCTGCCCGACGCGCCGTGGCAGCCGCAACTGCCGGTGGCCGGCGACGGCTACGCGATCGCGGATGGCCGGGGCGGCGCCTGGTGTGGCGCCACCGCCCAGGACGGCGACACCGACCCAGCCCTGCGCGAGGCCGACCAGGCCGAGAACCTGACGCGTTACGCCCGCCTGGCCGGCCTGTCCGCGGTGCCGCAGGCGCCGCTGGCGGGTCGCGTGGGCTGGCGCCTCGTCGCCCCCGACCGCCTGCCGCTGATCGGCGGGCTGGCTGCGCCGGGCCCGCTGGCACCGCAGCTGCGGCTGCAGCCGCGGCGCCCCGGGCTCATCGTCTGCACGGCCTTCGGGTCGCGCGGCATCACCTGGGCCGCGCTTGCGGGCCAACTGGTTGCCGCGCAGGCCCTGGGCCTGCCGCGACCGCTCGAAGCCGAACTGCTCGACGCCGTGGACCCGCTGCGCTTCGCCTTGCGCCGTCAACGCAAGCCAGCCGGCTGAGCGCGAATTCGCGCAACTATTGCCGCTTTGCCGGCCTCATCACCCTGGCTGCAGAAAGCGAGGCAGCACACTGTGCCTTCCTGCCGGCTTCGACCGGCGTTTTTGTTTGACATGGAGAAGAAGGCATGTTCGGTACTGGCGGAGGTTCGCAACGGCTGAAGGTGGCACTGGGCCTGGTGCTCGGCGTGGTCACGGTGGGCGTGGGGATGGCCCTCAGCAGCCTGGGCGACAGCGCCGCCGCCAAGCCCTGGCTCGTCGGCAGCCTCGTCATCACCTGGCTGGTCAGCGTGTTCGCCTTCGTGACCGGTGGCGGCGGCCCGGGCTCCAGGCTCCACGCGGCGACCGAGGCCGCCGAAGCGCTGGCGCGCTTCGACCTGACGCACCCCATCCCCAACGGTGGCAGCGATGACGTGGGGCGCCTGCTGACCGCGCTCGACGGCACCCAGCGCGCGCTGCAGAAGCTCATCGGCGACGTGCGTGGCGCGTCCGACAGCATCGGCACCGCCAGCGCCGAGATCGCCACCGGCAATCTCGACCTCAGCCAGCGCACCGAGCAGACGGCCAGCAACCTGCAGAACGCCGCCTCCTCCATGGCCGAGCTCACCGGCACCGTCAAGCAGACCGCCGACTCTGCGATGACCGCCAACCAGCTCGCCAGCTCCGCCGCCTCCGTCGCCCAGCGCGGCGGCGAAGCCGTCTCGCAGGTCGTCTCAACCATGGACCAGATCAGCCAGAGCTCGCGCAAGATCAGCGACATCATCGGCACCATCGACGGCATCGCGTTCCAGACCAACATCCTGGCACTGAACGCCGCCGTCGAGGCCGCCCGCGCCGGTGAGCAGGGCCGCGGCTTTGCCGTCGTGGCCGGCGAGGTGCGCACGCTGGCCCAGCGCAGCGCCGAAGCCGCCAAGGAGATCAAGAGCCTCATCAGCGCCAGCGTCGAGCGTGTGGACTCCGGCACCGAGCAGGTCCAGGCCGCCGGCGCGACGATGACCGAGATCGTCGCCAGCGTGCAGCGCGTGACCGACATCATTGGCGAGATCAGTGCCGCGGCCCGCGAGCAGAGCGAGGGCATCGCCTCCATGCACACCGGGGTCGTGCAGCTCGACCAGATGACGCAGCAGAACGCCGCCCTCGTCGAGGAATCCGCCGCCGCGGCCGAAAGCCTGCGCGAGCAGTCGGGCCGCATGGCCGAAGCGATCAGCGTGTTCCGGCTGCCCGGTGGCTCGCATCGCGCCACGGCACCCGTCAGCAAGGCGCCGGCCGTCAGGGCCACATCCCCGATTCCCAAGGCCGCTGCGGCCAAGCCACCGACCACCCCATCGACCACCAAGCTGGCGGCCGCAGCCACCGGGCCGTCCGCAACCAAGAAGCGCCCCAAGCCCGCGCAGCCTGCCGTCGCCACGGCGCCCGCTGCCGCGCCAAGCCCGGCACCGGCGCCAGCGGATGACGGCGACTGGGAAACCTTCTGACCGCAAAACCCGCGCCCCGGTCAGCACGGGCGCGAACAGCTTCAAGACAATCTGCAGGGGCAGCCTGACGCTTCTCCCCCTGTCACGTCGACAGCCGCTGTGCGAGCATGCCCTGACAACAACCGGGGGCAAGAAACCATGTTCGCCGCACTCTTCTCTCAACGCTCGATCGGCCAACGACTGGGCCTGGGGCAATCGCTGGTCCTGCTGATCGCCCTGCTGGGCTCCGGCATGGGCTACTGGGGCCTGCAACGCGTGGCGTCCGAGACGGACCAGCTCTACAACAGCGCGCTGGTCACGGAGCGCGTGGCTGCGGACTGGTACCGCAACGTCTTCAACGGCACGACGCGCACGACGGCCATCGCCGTCAGTTCAGACCCGGCGCTGGCGACGTTCTTCGCGCCCCAGGCCGCCGAGGCCACGCGCATCTCGACCGAGCTGCAGCAACGACTGGACAAGCTGCTGGAAACGCGCGATGAGCGCGCGCTGTTCGAGAAGATCGCCGGCCTGCGCACCGCGTACATCGCGGCCCGCGACAGCCTCACGGCTGCCAAGAAGGCCGGCGACACGGATCGCGCCAAGGAGATCTTCGACCAGCAGTTCACGCCGACCTCCGTCGCCTACCTGGACGGCATCAAGAACGTCGCGCAACAGCAGCGCGACCAGCTCGACGGCGCGATGCAGCGCCTGCAGGCGGCCAACAACCGAGCCCGCATCGGCCTGCTGACATTCGCGCTTGTGAGCCTCGCAGCAGGCGGAGCGCTGGCCTGGGCGCTGACGCGCTCGATCACGAGCCCCCTGCGCCAGGCCGCCCGGGTCGCGGACGAAATCGCCCGCTTCGATCTCACACACGACATCCAATCGCACAGCAACGACGAAACCGGCCGGCTGCTGCAGTCGCTGGGCACGATGCAGACGGCGTTGCTGAAACTCATCAGCGAGGTGCGCGGCTCGACCGACAGCATCAGCACCGCCAGCGCCGAGATCGCCACCGGCAACCTCGACCTCAGCCAGCGCACCGAGCAGACCGCCAGCAACCTGCAGAACGCCGCCTCCTCCATGGCCGAGCTCACCGGCACCGTCAAGCAGACCGCCGACTCTGCGATGACCGCCAACCAGCTCGCCAGCTCCGCCGCCTCCGTCGCCCAGCGCGGCGGCGAGGCCGTCTCGCAGGTCGTCTCGACCATGGAGCAGATCAGCCAGAGCTCGCGCAAGATCAACGAGATCATCGGCACCATCGACGGCATCGCCTTCCAGACCAACATCCTGGCGCTGAACGCCGCCGTCGAAGCCGCCCGCGCCGGTGAGCAGGGCCGCGGCTTTGCCGTCGTGGCCGGCGAGGTGCGGCTGCTGGCCCAGCGCAGCGCCGAGGCCGCCAAGGAGATCAAGACCCTCATCAGCGCCAGCGTCGAGCGCGTGGACTCCGGCACCGAGCAGGTCCAGGCCGCCGGTGCCACGATGACCGAGATCGTCGCCAGCGTGCAGCGCGTGACGGACATCATTGGCGAGATCAGTGCCGCAGCAAGCGAGCAGAGCGAGGGCATCGCCTCCGTCAACGCCTCCGTCGTGCAGCTCGACCAGATGACGCAGCAAAACGCCGCCCTCGTCGAGGAATCCGCCGCCGCGGCCGAAAGCCTGCGCGAGCAGTCGAGCCGCCTGGCCGAGGCCATCGGCGTGTTCAAGCTCAGCGGGGCTCTGGCCACCCGTGCTGCGCCGCCCGCCGTGCGGCGCCCGCCGGCAACACCTGCGCCTCGCCCAGCGGCAGCGCCCAAGCCAGCGAAGGCGTTGACGGCGACAGCGGCTGCCAGGGCGCCAGCCCGGCCGGCCACCAAGGCGCCCACAGCCAGCCCGGCAGCGCCCGCCGCCACGGACGACGGCAACTGGGAGACTTTCTGACACCGTGACGCTGCGGCCGCCAGGCCACCGCCTCGTCGTAGGGCGCCCCATGGCGCCCTTTTTCATTTCAAATGCCGCATGGCGCCCGCCAAAGCGCCTCAAAGTTGGCGTATTCCGCCATTGCTGTCGAGATCGGTCCCGGCGGATGCGTTGAACATTCCCAGGCGGCGCCAAGGCGCCAGTCCCCCAAGGCTGGGTGGCCCCAGCAAAAAACGAGGAGATCCGATGTTCACCCCACTGTCCATCCCATCCATCGGCCGGCGCATGGCCCTCGTGTTGAGCGCGGTGCTGCTCACCTCCTTCCTCGGCTCGGGGATCGGCTACTGGGCGCTCATGCGTTTGGCGACTGAAAGCACCGACATGTACGAGTTGTCGCTCAAGAAGGAGCGGCTCGCTTCGGACTGGGACCGCAACCTCGTCGGCGGCGTGAACCGGACGATCGCCGTGGCCGCCAGCAAGGACATGACACTGGCGCAGTTCTTCGCGCAGATCACGGCAGAGAGCAGCAAGAAGTCAGGCGAGCTGCAAAAGCAGTTGGAACCGCTGATGACCACCGATGAGGAAAAGGCGCTGTTCACCAAGCTGAGCGACGCGCGCAAGGCCTACCTCAGCACCCGCGACGCGGTGTTCGCCGCGAAGAAGGCTGGTGACGCCGAGAGTGCCCAGAAGGTCTTCGAATCTCAGTTCCAGCCGGCCGCCGCGCAGTTGCAGGAATCCATGCGGGCGTTGGTGCAGATGCAGCGCGACCTGATGGACGCAGCCCAGGAGCGCAGCGCCAAGGCCAACAGCACGGCGCGGGCTGCGCTGGTCGCCTTCGGTTTGGGCGCGCTGGCCGTCGGTGCGGCGTTGTCGCTGTGGCTCACACGCTCCATCACACGCCCTTTGCTCCAAGCGGCCGATGCAGCAACGGCCATCGCGCATTTCGACTTGACGCATGACATCCGCCCGCAGACGCAGGACGAAGTCGGGCGGCTGCTGCAGGCACTGCACGACATGCAATCCTCGCTGCAGAAGCTCATCGGCGAAGTCCGCGGTGCGGCCGACAGCATCGGCACCGCCAGCGCCGAGATCGCCACCGGCAACCTCGACCTCAGCCAGCGCACCGAGCAGACGGCCAGCAACCTGCAGAACGCCGCCTCCTCCATGGCCGAGCTCACCGGCACCGTCAAGCAGACCGCCGACTCTGCGATGACCGCCAACCAGCTCGCCAGCTCCGCCGCCTCCGTCGCCCAGCGCGGTGGCGAGGCCGTCTCGCAGGTCGTCGCGACCATGGAGCAGATCAGCCAGAGCTCGCGCAAGATCAACGAGATCATCGGCACCATCGACGGCATCGCCTTCCAGACCAACATCCTCGCGCTGAACGCCGCCGTCGAGGCCGCCCGCGCCGGTGAGCAGGGGCGCGGCTTCGCCGTCGTGGCCGGCGAGGTGCGGCTGCTGGCCCAGCGCAGCGCCGAGGCCGCCAAGGAGATCAAGACCCTCATCAGCGCCAGCGTCGAGCGCGTGGACTCCGGCACCGAGCAGGTTCAGGCCGCCGGCGCCACGATGACCGAGATCGTCGCCAGCGTGCAGCGCGTGACGGACATCATTGGCGAGATCAGTGCCGCAGCAAGCGAGCAGAGCGAGGGCATCGCCTCCGTCAACGCCTCCGTCGTGCAGCTCGACCAGATGACGCAGCAGAACGCCGCCCTCGTCGAGCAGTCCGCCGCCGCGGCCGAGAGCCTGCGCGAGCAGTCGAGCCGCCTGGCCGAGGCCATCGGCGTGTTCAAGCTCAGCGGGGCTCTGGCCACTCGTGCTGCGCCGCCCGCCGTGCGGCGGCCGCCGGCAACACCTGCCCCGCGCCCAGCCGCCGCTCCCAGGCCGGCGAAGGCATTGACGGCGCCACCCGCCGCCAAGGCAGCCCCCCGCCTGGCCGCCAAGGCGCCAACGGCCAGCGCGGCGAAGGCCCCCACCCCGGCCGCCACGGACGACGGCAACTGGGAAACCTTCTGAGCGCCCCGGCAGCGCTAGCCCCTTGCGGCTGGCGGCTGCCTAGTCCGCCGCACACGTTGCGCTGGGAATCCGGGCCTGCCTGTCACTGATTCCGGGACACGGCCTGCACACCCCCGTCACTCTCCTCTGAACGGCGCCGTTTGGTTGGCATTCGCGGCCGCGTGCAGCTGTTGCTGCACCACGCCACCTCGGGATGCCCCGTAGGCAACCGGCTGGCCAAGTGCTCAAAGTCATGCCCGCGCCGCACCGGCGCAGCTCCGCGGCAGACCCGCCGCACGCCAACAAGACGGAGATTTCAATGCCCTCCAACTTCCTTCGCCTCACATTGCTGGGCGTGGCACTTTCGGCAACCCTGGCCCAGGCCCAGACCGACACCCAGGTCCGGGCCCAACGCGCCGACGTCGCGCGAAGCCGTGCCGAGACCCATGTGCGCCAGTTCCCGGGCCTGAGCATGAACGGCAGCAACCATGCCTACCAGGTGCGCGATGTCGTCGTCGACGACGACGGCAGCAGCCACGTGCGCATGGACCGCACGGTCGGTGGCCTGCGCGTCATCGGCGGTGACCTCATCGTGCAGAACGACAGCTACGGCAACCTGCGCACCATGCATCACAACCTGCGTTGGGGCGTCGACGTCGGCACCAAGCCGGCACTCGCCGCCACGCGCGCCACGCTGAACGTGCTGCGCACCGAGGGCGGCACCACCGGCAAGCCCGAACTCGTCGTCTACGCCCGCGACCAGGTGCCCGCGCTGGCCTGGGACGTGCCCGTCTCCGGCATGCAGGCTGACGGCACGCCCTCCGAGAAGCATCTCATCATCGACGCGACGACCGGCCGCCAACTCGACGCCTGGGACGACATCCACACCGCCGCCGCCAGCGGCACCGGCAAGACGCTCTACAGCGGCAACGTCACGCTGACGACCAACAGCATCAGCGGTGGCTACGAGCTGCGCGACCCCAGCCGCGGCAACACCTACACCATCAACCTGGCGAACAAGACCAGCGGTGGCAGCATCGTGACCGATGCCGACAACGTCTGGGGCAACAACGCCACCAGCAGCACCCAGAGCGCCGCCGCCGACGCGCAGTACGGCACCGCCGTGACGTGGGATTACTACAAGAACGTGCATGGCCGCAGCGGCATCGCCAACAACGGCACAGGCGCCTACAACCGCGTGCACTACAGCTCCAACTACGCCAACGCCTTCTGGTCGGACTCCTGCTTCTGCATGACCTACGGTGACGGCAACGGCACGACGTTCAAGCCGCTGGTGTCACTGGATGTCGCGGGCCACGAGATGTCGCACGGCGTCACCAGCCGCACGGCCAAGCTCACCTACTCCGGTGAGTCGGGCGGCCTGAACGAAGCCACGTCCGACATCTTCGGCACGATGGTCGAGTTCTATGCGGCCAACAGCAACGATGCGGGCGACTACCTGATCGGCGAGAAGATCCGCGTCAACGGCGGCTCGCTGCGCAGCATGATCAAGCCCAGCAGCGATGGCTCCTCTTCGGACTGCTGGTACTCCGGCGTCGGCAACCTGGACGTGCACTACAGCTCGGGCGTGGCCAACCACTTCTTCTTCCTGCTGGCCGAAGGCACCAACAGCAGCTACGGCAAGAGCCCGACCTGCGTGAGCGGCAACACCCGCGTCGCCAGCGGCTCGGGCACGCTGACCGGCATCGGCCGGGACAAGGCCGCCAAGATCTGGTACCGGGCGCTGACCACCAAGTTCACGTCGTCCACGACCTATGCCGGCGCTCGCACCGGCACCATCGCGGCCGCCAATGAGCTCTACGGCAGCGGCAGCGCCGAAGCGACCGCCGTGGCGGCCGCCTGGAGCGCCGTCGGCCGCAACTGAGGCCGGACCTTCAGTCCTGAGTAGGGGCGCCCTGGGGCGCCCCTTTTTGCGTGTAGCTCGCCTTGCGACCCCGCGCCGGGTACCAGACATCACGCTCCACCCACAGCCGCAATCGGCCCGCGCGGTCCTCGCGCTGCTCGCCCAGCCAGGCGAGCACAACGTCATCGAGCACATAGACACCGTCGCGCTGCTGACGCACACCCTCGGGCCAGCGGCGACGCAACGAGACCGCAGGCATAGACGAGCCCAGCGCAGTGGCGAGGTCATCCAGGGCCAGCCAACGTTGGCGCAGCAGCTCGTCATCCTCCACGCGGATGCGATGACCCTTGAACTGGTAGAACCGGCCCTGCACGGGCTTGAAGGCCAGTGCACGCAGCGATCGCCAGATGGCGGCCCCGAGCGCCACGATGTCTGGCGCCAGCGCCTGGCCGAGCGACCGGATGGCGATCAGGCCCCCCAGCGCCAGCCCCGCCATGCCACCGACCAACCACCACGCCAGTGCCGCGAACGCGCCGCACAACGTCAGCTTGAACAGCGCGCTGCGCCACCAGTGGTGGCGCTCATGCGAGGCCGCGTCGAAACCGAAGGGCGCGCGCGACACGCAGCGCGATCAGAACGTCAATGTCTTCACGCCCTCGGCGCCGCCGAGCAGGCAGACCTGCGCCTTGTGGCGAGCGAACACGCCCACCGTGACGACGCCGGGCCACTGGTTGATCTCGGCCTCGAACGCCAGCGGGTCGGAGATGGACAGGCCCGTCACGTCGAGGATGTGGCCGCCGTTGTCGGTGACGACACCGGCGCGCAGCGTGGCGGTACCGCCGAGCTTGGCGAAGCGTCGCGTGAGCTGCGCCGCAGCCATCGGGATGATCTCGACCGGCAGCGGGAACTTGCCCAGCGTGGCCACGAGCTTGGACGCATCGGCGATGCAGACGAACTTGTCGGCCAGGTCGGCCACGATCTTCTCGCGCGTCAGCGCCGCGCCACCGCCCTTGACCATGAAACCCTGGCCGTCGATCTCGTCGGCACCGTCGATGTAGACGGTCAGGCCCGTCACCGCAGCGGCGTCCAGCACCGGGATGCCGTGCTTTTGCAGTCGCTGCGTGGAGCGCTCCGAGCTGGACACCGCACCCGCCACCTGGATGCCGCTGGCGGCCAGCGCGTCGATGAAGCAGTCCACCGTCGAGCCCGTGCCCACGCCGACGATCTGGCCGGGGGTGACGTAGTCCAGGGCGGCGCGGCCCACCAGTTGCTTGAGCTGATCTTGGTTCATGCCGCAATTGTCGCCGCGCCGACTCGCGCGCTGCGCTCAGCCCGCATAGAAGCGCCCGTGGAATCCGTAGGGCACGGCGTAAGGCAGCCAGGCGCGCGCGATCGGGCCGGCGCCCAGCGCCTGGGCGTCGAACACGTCCAGGAAGCTGCGTTCGCGGCGGATGTCGTAGCCCATGCCCAGCAGCCAGCCCGCGCCTTCACCGCGGCTGCCCGGGCGCGGCACCATCACGTGCTCCTCCACGACGACGTCGTCACCGTAGCTGAACCGTTCGCGCGCACTGCTCTCGATGTCCAGCCGCATCAGGCCGTTGAAGCCCCAGCGCGCGCTGGTGTCCACCGCGGTGGGGTACCAAACCAGGCGATGGCGCTGCGCCACCACGCGCGGGTCCACCACCGGGAACTCCACCGCCTCGTCGCGCGCCGCCAGCGTCAGCCGGCCGGTGGCGAGGTCGATGTCCAGCACCCGCGCGGTCGACACGTCGCGCTCGGCACGACGGCCCTGCATCAGCTGGCCGATCGCGGCGTTGAACTCGGGCAGCGGCACGCCCTGCACATAGTCCACGCGCAGGTGGCCGCCCTCGTCCCAGGCATTGCCGAAGTGAAAGACATGGGCCGCCGGCATCTCGAACAGCTTCCAACGGCTGACGTCCGCCTTGTCCACCACCAACACCCGGGTGGGCTGCTCGGCTTGCCAGCGCATCGCCGCCAGCATGGCAGCGCCCGCCTGCAGCGCATGGCGGTCCAGCGTGATGGGCGCCATCAGGAACACGAGATGGCGCTGCGACACCGCGAAGTCGTGCAGCATCGGCGGCGCCTGCACGTCCAGCACGGCATGACGCAAGACCTGGCCTTGCGCGGACAGCTGATAGAGCGCCAGCCGGCCCCCGGCGGTGCCGAAGTTCCAGACGGTGCCGTCGGCCTCCACCTTGGGATGGGCCGAGAACGGCATGCCGCGCAAGGCCTCGGACCAGACCTTCACGCCGCGCGTTTGCAGCGTGGCCGGGTCCAGTTCGTAGGCACTGCCGCCCTCCCACAGCGCATAGAGTTGATCGCCCTGCAGCAGCACGCTGGTGTTGGCGACGTTGACGCTGTCGGCATGGCGCACCGGCCGCTGCGCCGGCACCGCGGTGCCGAAGGCCGGCAGCAGAAAGCGCCCGGCGCCCTGTTCGGCGCGGAACTTCTCGGTCTGCACGAAGCGGGCCTGGTGGCTGATGCGCCCGCCCGGCGCCAGCGTCCAGCACTGCAGCAGCCCGTCACCGTCAAACCAATGCTCGTAACGCCGGTCACCGCGCTGCAGCAGACCTGGGCCGTTGCGGAAGTAGCGCCCGACGAGGCCGGCAGGCCAGCGGCCCTCCACGACCAGCGAGTCCGCCTGCAGGTCTCGTCCGTCCAGGCCCCGAAACGGCTGCAACTCGGCCGCGGCTGAGCGGAATTCGTCGTGCCCCCAGGCGAACGCACCCGGGCTCACGCCAGCGGCGACCAGGCCCGTGAGCCACTGACGCCGCGACAACATGGCTTGCGTCATGGGCGCCACCTCAATTCAGCTTGAGGCGCACGACCTGACCCGCCGCCCACTCAAAGCGTGCGGCCTCGAAGCTGGGCGGGCCGAAGCTGCCCGTGGCGTCGTTGGAGAAGCCGTAGGGCTCGGTGGGCATGCCAAAGGCGTTGCGATCAAGCCGGCCATTGGCATTGGCGTCCTGAACGACGGTCAGCGCCAGCGGCTGGGACAGCAGCGCGTCGGGCAGCCCGGACAAGGTCAGGCTGACGCGATCGCCGTCGGCGTGGCGTTCGATCTTCAGCTCGGCCAGCGCAAACCGCTGGGCCCAGCTCGGCTTGCCCAGCCAGGGGTCGGTGGCACGGTAGGCCGCCACCATCAGCGTGGCGCCGGCAACACGGCTGGCGTCCAGGCCCTGCACGTCCAGTTGGCGCTCGCCGGCCTGCGCGAGCAAGGGGGCCAGCAGGCACGCGGCCAGCAGGATGGGGCGGGGCTTGGCGTTCGTCATCGTCGACTCCTCGGTCGTGCAGTAGGGATAGCTGCACTCTAGGAATCGGCAGGCCGGCGCACGAGGGCGCTGCGACGGATCGCGCGCCGCGGGCGTGAACGGTCAGCCCGCGGCGTGAACAGCGGCTCAGCCGCGGCGCTTGCGGACCGCTGCGGCCAGCTCGCGCAACAGCGGCTCGGTCTGGGCCCAGCCCAGGCAGGCATCGGTGATCGAGACGCCGGCCTTCAAGTCCGCGCGGGTCTGCCCCGGCAGCAGGTCCTGGCGGCCCGGCTGCAGGTGGCTTTCGATCATCACGCCCGTGATGCGATGGTCGCCGCCGGCGATCTGGCCTGCCACGTCCTGCCCCACATCCACCTGACGCTCGTACTTCTTGCTGCTGTTGGCGTGCGAGAAGTCGATCATGACCTGCTCGCGCAGGCCCGACGCCTTCAGCGCATCGCAGGCCGCGTTCACCGAGGCGGCGTCGTAGTTGGGCGCCTTGCCGCCACGCAGGATGACGTGGCAGTCGGCATTGCCGCGCGTCTCGAAGATCGCGGCCGTGCCCATCTTGGTCATGCCCATGAAGGCATGTGCGCTGGCGGCGGCCAGCACGGCGTCGCTGGCGACCTTGATGCCGCCGTCGGTGCCGTTCTTGAAGCCGACCGGACAGCTCAGGCCCGAGGCCAGCTGGCGATGGCTCTGGCTCTCGGTCGTGCGCGCGCCGATGGCGCCCCAGGCGATCAGGTCGGAGATGTACTGCGGCGACAGCAGGTCCAGGAATTCCGTGCCCGCGGGCAGGCCCAGGCCGTTCACGTCCAGCAGCAGCCGGCGCGCCAGGCGCAGGCCTTCGTTCATGTGGAAGCTGCCGTCCAGCCGCGGGTCGTTGATGTAGCCCTTCCAGCCCACCGTCGTGCGCGGCTTCTCGAAATACACGCGCATGACCACCAGCAGGTCGCGGCTGAGCTCGTCGCGCGCCGCCTTGAGCAGGTGGGCGTACTGCATCGCCTGGTCATGGTCGTGGATGGAGCAAGGGCCCACGATGACCAGCAGCCGGTCGTCGCGGCCGTGCAGCACATCGCTGATCTGCTGGCGCGCCTGCTCGACGAGTTCCAGCGTGCCGTCGGGGATGGGCAGCTCCTCCAGCAGCAGCGCCGGGCTGATCAGCGCGCGCACGGCGCCGATGCGGGTGTCGTCGGTGCGGGTCGTGTCGCGGGTCTCATCGCGGGAGCCCGCTTCGCGGTCGTGGTGGGGGTTGTCCAAAGGTTTCATGACTAGGCTCCAGGCAAGCGGCGGATTGTCGCCTTTCGGCAAGAGCCCTGCAGGCAGCCGGCCACCCGCGCACGAGGCCCGCGCTGGGCGGGCGCTTAAAATGCTGCCCGTGCTCCGCTGGTTCCGACTCCTGGTCATCGCCCTGCTGCTGCCGGCCTATGCCCTGGCAGCCATCGGCACGCCGCCCGGCCCCGGGGCCGCCAGCGCGGCCTGCGCGCTGGCCGACACCGAAACACCGGATGGCGACGTCGCCGCCCTCGTCGACGAGCTCGGCGACACGACGGACGACATGTCCGACCACTGCCTGCCTTACACGGCCACCTTCCCCACGGCACTGACGCCGGCCGCGCCGGCCAGCCTGGGGCGACGCCTGGCCGTCGATGCGCCGCTCACGCGCATCCTGCGCCCGCCTCGCCAGGCCACCGGCTGCTGACGCCGCTGCGACGCCGTTCGCAGCGCCCGCTCCCTCCGCACCTGACTGCGCCCCGTCCGCGACGGCGCGCCTCGCCGACGCCCGCAACGGGCGTGGCGCCCCACATCTGTCTTCCATGGAAATTGCCCTCCTGCTCGCCCTCATCCTGATCAACGGCGTCTTCGCGATGTCGGAGATCGGCCTCGTCACCGCCCGCAAGGCCCGGCTGCAGCGCCTCATCGACGACGGCGACCTTGCCGCCGCCGTGGCGCTGAAGCTCGGCGCCGACCCCACACGCTTTCTCTCCACCATCCAGATCGGCATCACCTCGATCGGCGTGCTCAACGGCATCGTCGGCGAAGCCGCGCTCGCCGGGCCGCTGGCCGAGTGGCTGCTCGACCTTGGCGTCCCCTCCGCCTACGCCAGCGGTCTGGCGACCGGCCTGGTGGTGCTCGTGATCACCTATTTCTCCATCGTGCTGGGCGAGCTGGTGCCCAAGCGGCTGGGCCAGTCGCACCCGGAGCTCGTCGCCCGGCTGGTGGCACGGCCCATCTCGGCGCTGGCCCTGGCCACCAAGCCCTTCGTCGCGCTGCTGGCCGGCTCGACGAACGCGCTGCTGCGGCTGCTGGGCGTGCGCGACCAGGGCGCGGCCGCCGTCACCGAGGAGGAGATCCATGCGCTGCTCGCCGAAGGCACCAGCGCCGGCGTCATCGAATCGCACGAACACACGATGGTGCGCAACGTGTTCCGCCTCGACGACCGCCAGATCGGCTCGCTGATGGTGCCGCGCGCCGACATCGTCTGCCTCGACCTCCAGCACAGCGCCGAGCAGACGCTGGCCGTGCTGACCGGCTCGCACCACGAGCGCTTCCCGGTCGTGCGCGGCAGCCTCGACGACATCGTCGGCGTGGCCAGCGCGCGCGAGATCCTGACGCGGCAGCTGCGCGGCGCGGCGCCGCTCACCGAGACCGGCATGGCCCCCCCGCTCTACGTGCCCGAGACGCTGACGGGCATGGAGTTGCTGGAGAACTTCCGCGGCAGCAATGTGCACATGGCCTTCGTCATCGACGAGTACGGCGAGATCAAGGGCCTGGTCACGCTGCAAGACCTGGTGGAGGCCATCACCGGCGAGTTCCAGCCCCGCGACCCGGCGCTCGCCTGGGCCGTGCAGCGTGATGACGGTTCCTGGCTGCTGGACGGGCACATCCCCGTGCCCGAACTGAAGGACCGGCTGGAACTGGCGGCCGTTCCCGAAGAGGAGCGCGGCCGCTACCACACGCTCAGCGGCATGATGATGCTGCTGACCGGCCGCCTGCCACGCGTCGCCGAAGCCGTCGACTGGGAGTCCTGGCGCTTCGAGATCGTCGACATGGACGGCAAGACCATCGACAAGGTGCTGGCCACGCGGCTGCCGCAGCCGCCGCAGGACAGCCTGGCGCAGGGAGGCTGACGCATGCGCCCCGCCACCCACCGCGCAGCCGTTGCCGCCATCGCCGCGCTGCTGCTCACGGCCTGCACCGGCTACCCCAGCGAAGACGCCGCGCCCGCCAACCCCTTCGACCTCAGCAACGCCGAGCGGCTGCAGGCGTTGCAGGCCATCGGCGCCAAGGCCAACCGCCCGGAGCGCAGCCGCTTCGCGCTGGACGGCGACTGCAGGCTGCGCGTCACGCGCAGCGGCGGCGACGCACCGGCCGACCGTTTCGAGCATGTGCTCAGGCCCGGCCAGCATGTCGGCATCAGCTTCGACAAGGTGACGCGCGTTTTCGAGGTGCACCTGCTGTCCGAGGCTGGCACCGGCGGCGAGCGCCTGGGCCTGCTGCTGCGCAGCGCCCAGTGGATGCAGGCCAGCCAGGCCGACCTGCTCGTCCAGCTGATGATCCGCGACTGCCGGGCCATGGTTGAACCGGCAGACAAGCCGCTCGCCGCGGCCTGAGCCCCGGAAACGCGGAGCCCCATCGCCGCAAAATTCCACCAAGTTATAATCAAACCAAGAAACTCGATTGATAAGTCATTTTGATTGAGTCGTGGTACTTGCGGGCCAGCCTCGGCCCCATCGCACCACGGGTCCGGGCCCTGCCCGGCAAGCGGCGGGGCCCGCCCCGCCACCGACCAGCCAGGCTCCACGCCCGCAGCGCCCCTCGACCAGGCCCGCTGCAGGCGCCAGGAGTTGCGGCGGGTATTGCTTGCGCTCCATGTCGTTCTCAGTGCCCGCCGGCAGCCCTGTGAGGCTGACGCGGCGACTGCGCGCGCCCGTCTCCTCCTGGCGCTGATGGCACGACGGCCGGCGCCGCCCGCGGTGCCGGCGACCTGTTCACCGGCCGCAGTGCCGCACGAAAGGAGCATGTCTATGGCCAAGGCCATCCACATCGACCACGTCTTCAAGGTCTTCGGCGACCAGCCCCAGCAGGCGCTGGCGCTGGTGCGCGAGGGGCTGTCCAAGCAGCAGATCCTGGCCCGCACCGGCCAGTCCATCGGCGTGTTCGACGCCAGCTTCGAGATCCAGGCCGGCGAGATCTTCGTCATCATGGGCCTGTCGGGCTCGGGCAAGTCGACGCTGGTTCGGCTGCTGAACCGGCTCATCGAGCCCAGCGCCGGTCGCATCGTCATCGATGGCGAGGACATCAACGGCCACAGCGACGCGCAGCTGCGCGCGCTGCGCCGCAAGGACATCAGCATGGTGTTCCAGTCTTTCGCGCTGATGCCGCACATGACCGTGCGCGACAACACCGCCTTCGGCCTCGAACTCGCCGGCACGCCCAAGGCGCAGCGGCTTGCCGCCGCCGACGACGCGCTGGCCCAGGTGGGCCTGGCCGGTTGGGGCGACAGCTACCCGGACGAGCTCTCCGGCGGCATGCAGCAGCGCGTGGGCCTGGCGCGTGCGCTGGCGGCAGACCCGTCCATCCTGCTGATGGACGAGGCCTTCTCGGCGCTGGACCCCATCATCCGCACCGAGATGCAGTCGGAGCTGCTGCGGCTGCAGCAGGTGCGCCGGCGCACCATCGTCTTCATCTCGCACGACCTCGACGAGGCCATGCGCATCGGCGACCGCATCGCCATCATGAAAGATGGCCACGTGGTGCAGGTCGGCACGCCCGACGAGATCCTTCGCCACCCGGCCGACGACTTCGTGCGCAGCTTCGTGCGCGGCGTCGACGCCGCCGCCGTGTTCAAGGCCGCCGACATCGCGCGCCAGCCGTTGACCCTCGTGGCCGAACACAGCGACCGGGGCGCTCGCGCGGCGCTGAAGCTGCTGGAAGACCAGGATCGCGATTTCGCCTACGTCACGAACCCCGCGCGGCACTACCTGGGCACCGTGTCGGCCGACCGCCTGCGCGCGGCGCTGGACGGCCACGACGGCCCGCTGGGGCTGCAGCACGCCTTCCTCCCCGCGGTGCCGACGCTGGCCGCCGACGCGCCGGTTGCCGGCCTGTTCGGCCAGGTCGCGCAAGCGCCCTGCGCCCTGCCCGTGGTGGCCGCGGATGGCCGCT
This sequence comes from Pelomonas nitida, assembly GCF_043555975.1. Classification (NCBI taxonomy): domain Bacteria; kingdom Pseudomonadati; phylum Pseudomonadota; class Betaproteobacteria; order Burkholderiales; family Sphaerotilaceae; genus Roseateles; species Pelomonas nitida. Next base: position 76,892 of record NZ_JBIGIA010000009.1, read on the forward strand.
TCTGCGGCGCCATCAGCAAGACGACGCTGCTGAAGTTCCTCGACCGCGACACGCCGCCCATCGAGAGCGCCGCCGCCGCCCTCCCCGCCTGACCCGGAGCCCGCATGAACGAGAACACCGCCCCCCTCTTCGACAGCGCCCCGATCGCCGACCTCGCGGCCAGCGCCAGTGCCGCCCCCGTGCCTGCCCCCGTGCCTGACGCCGTGCCTGACGCCGTGCCCACGACCGATGTCGACCCCTGGCAGGCGCTGTCGACCGCTGGCGATGCCGCCGACGCCCATGCCTGGCTGGACGCGCCCGCGGCCGTCGCCGTCGCGCCGGACAGCGCCTGGCAGCAGCTGCTGGACGGCACACTGCCCGTCAGCACCTGGATCAACCATGGCCTGGGCTGGGTCGTCGAGCAGGGCCGGCCCTTCTTCCAGCAGCTGCGCCTGCCCATCGACGCCACCTTGAACGCCGTCCAAGGGGCGCTCGGCAGCCTGCCTGCCACGGCCATGATCGCCCTGGTCGGCCTGCTGGCCTGGCAGTTTGCGGGCCGCAAGATCGCGTTGGGCAGCACGGCTTCTCTGGCGGTCGTGGCGGCCCTGGGCCTGTGGCCCGAGGCCATGGTGACGCTGTCGCTGGTGCTGACCTCGCTGCTGTTCTGCCTGCTGTTGGGCCTGCCCCTGGGCGTGCTGCTGGCCAGCAGCGACCGCGCACAGCGGCTGATGCGGCCCGTGCTCGACGCGATGCAGACCACGCCCGCCTTCGTCTACCTCGTGCCGGTGGTGATGCTGTTCGGCATCGGCAACGTGCCGGGCGTCATCGTCACCATCGTGTTCGCGCTGGCGCCGCTGGCGCGGCTGACCAACCTCGGCCTGCGCCAGGTGCGGCCCGATCTCATCGAGGCCGCGCGGGCCTACGGCGCCTCGCCGTGGCAGATGCTCCTCAAGGTGAAGCTGCCGTTGGCGATGCCGTCCATCATGGCCGGCATCAACCAGGCGCTGATGCTGTCGCTGTCCATGGTGGTCATCGCGTCGATGATCGCCGTCGGCGGCCTGGGGCAGATGGTGCTGCGCGGCATCGGCCGGCTGGACATGGGCCTGGCCAGCGTCGGCGGCCTGGGCATCGTGCTGCTGGCCATCACGCTGGACCGGCTGACGCAGGCGCTGGGCCGCTCGCGCCGCCGCGCCGGCGGCCGGTGGTGGCACACCGGCCCGGCCGGGCTGCTGCTGCGCGGTCTGCAGCGCCTGCTGCGCCCCGCCGCCCCCTCCCCGGCCAAGCAAGGAGTGCAGGCATGACGAAGACCTGGATCCACCGCATCGCCCTGGTCGGCCTGCTGGCCATGGGCCTGGGCGCTGGCGCCGAGCCGCTGCCAGGCCAGGGCATCACGGTGCAGCCGCTCAAGAGCTCGCTGGCCGAGGAGGCGTTCCAGACGCTGCTGGTGTCACGGGCGCTGACGAGGCTCGGCTACACCGTGCTGCCGATGAAGGACCTGGAGCCCGCCACCGAGCACCTGGCGATCGCCAACGGCGACGCCACGTTCACGGCCAGCCACTGGCAGCGGCTGCATGCGGACTTCTACCGCCACAGCGGCGGCGACGCCAAGCTCTACCGCGCCGCTGGCGCCTACGCCGAGGGCGCCGTGCAGGGTTTCCTGATCGACCGCAAGACCGCTGAGCAGTACGGCATCACCCACCTCGACCAGCTGAAGAACCCGGACATCGCCCGGCTGTTCGACAGCGACGGTGACGGCCGCGCCGACCTGACCGGCTGCAACCCGGGCTGGGGCTGCGAGCTGGCGATCGAGCACCACCTGGACGCCCAGGGCCTGCGCGAGCAGGTGACGCACCGCCAGGGCAGCTACGCCGCGCTGATGGCCGACGCCATCGCGCGGTTCCGGCAGGGCCAGCCGGTGCTGTACTACACCTGGACGCCGTACTGGGTCAGCGCCGTGCTCAGGCCCGGCACGGACGTGGTCTGGCTGCAGCTGTCCTCCGAGGCCGCGCCCGACACGCAACTGCCCAACGGCCGCAACTACGGCTTTCAGCCCGACCGGCAGCAGATCGTGGCCAACCGCGCCTTCGCCGAGCGCAACCCCGCTGCGGCCCGGCTGTTCGACGTGATGCGCCTGCCCATCACGGACATCAATGCGCAAAACCTGCGCATGAGCCAGGGCCAGAACTCGCAACGCGACATCGAACGCCACACCGACGGCTGGATACGCGCGCACCAGGCGCTGTTCGACGGCTGGATCGCGCAGGCGCTGCAGGTGACACCCGGGCATTAGCGACAATCCGCGCCATGCCCCTCGTTCCCTACGCCCTCACCCGCCCCTTCCTGTTCGGCCTGGACCCCGAGCACGCCCACGAGCTGACGCTGGACGCCATCGCCAAGCTGCAGAACACACCGCTGCAATGCCTGTGGAGCGGCGCCAGAGTCGCCGACCCGGTGACCCTCGCCGGGCTGCGCTTCCCCAACCGCATCGGCCTGGCCGCCGGCCTGGACAAGAACGGCCGCTGCATCGACGGCCTCGGGGCGATGGGCTTCGGCTTCATCGAGGTGGGCACCGTCACCCCCAAGGGCCAGCCCGGCAACGACAAGCCCCGCATGTTCCGCCTGCCCGAAGCGCAGGCGCTGATCAACCGCCTGGGCTTCAACAACGAGGGCCTGGCGAGCTTTGTCGCCAACGTGCAGCGCGCGCGCAGCTTCCGCCAGGCCGGGGGCATCCTGGGGCTGAACATCGGCAAGAACGCCGCCACGCCCATCGAGAGCGCGGCTGACGACTATCTGCTGGGGCTGCACGGCGTGTTCCCGCACGCCGACTACATCACCGTCAACATCTCCAGCCCCAACACCAAGAACCTGCGCGCGCTGCAGAGCGACGAGGCGCTGGACGCGCTGCTGTCGCGCCTGCAAAGCGCCAAGCTGCAACTGCAGAGCCAGAGCAGCCGCAAGGTGCCGATGTTCGTCAAGATCGCGCCGGACCTGGAGGAAGACCAGGTCGGCGTCATCGCGCGTACGCTCACGGCCAACGGCATCGACGGCGTCATCGCCACCAACACCACCATCGCACGCGACAAGGTCCAGGGCCTGGCCCACGCGGGTGAGACGGGCGGCCTGTCCGGCACCCCGGTGTTCGAAGCGAGCAACCGCGTCATCCGGCTGCTGCGCGCCGCGCTGCCGGCCGGCTACCCCATCATCGGCGCCGGTGGCGTGATGAGCGGCGCCGACGCCCGCGCCAAGATCGAGGCCGGCGCCGACCTCGTTCAGGTCTACACCGGCCTCATCTACAAGGGACCGGCGCTCGTCACCGAGTGCGCCCGAGCTCTCGCCCGCCGCTGACGGACCGGCTCGTGCGCCTCGCTGCCATCGCCCTGAGCAGCCTGCTGCTGGCCGGTTGCGCCACCGCGCCGGACCGCGACGGCCGGTTGCAGCCCGGCATCAGCCGCGGCGAGGACGTCATCGCCTGGCACGGCCAGCCGCGGCGGGTCTGGCCCGAAGCGGACGGCGGCCGCACGCTGGAATATTCCAGCCAGCCGATCGGCCGGCACTGCTACATGATCCGGTTCGACGCCGCCGGCAGACTCTTGGGGGTGACGGACGGCCTGTCGCCCGCCAGCCGCGCCCGCATCGAGCCGGGCATGACGCCCGAGCAGGTCAGCCACATCCTGGGCGGCGAGCGCAGCCGGGTCTTCTTCCGGCTCAGCGGTGAGGACGTGTGGGACTGGACCATCGAGCCCGACCAGATCGGCTACGGCCTGCGCTTCAACGTCCATTTCAAGGACGGCCGGGTGCTGCGCACCTCGCAGAGCATGGTCTTTCCCAGCCGGCGCTTTCCCGGCATGGACGACTGAGGCGGACAAACAAAAACGCCCCGATGCTTTGGGCACCAGGGCGAGGAGGCGCATACCGGCGGGATCGGGTCCGATCCCGCGGAAATGCTCAGTGATCAGTCTTGGCGACGACGGCGCGAGGCGACGAAGCCGACAATACCCAGGCCAGCGCCCAGCAGGGCGTAGGTTTCGGGTTCCGGCACCGGTGCAGCCACAGCCGACGACGCGATGGCGTAACCACCCGCCGTGAAGCCATAGCCAGCGACGGCGTAGTAGTAGCTGCCGGAGCCCAGCGTCACGCTGGTCTGGCCACCGAAGGCGGCGCCAGCGATGCCGTAGTCATCGGAAGTGCCGATGAGGCCATCGCTGCCCGTGCCCCACACGCTGAAGCCACCGACCAGAGCGCCGAAGCTCTCGACACCACCGGTCACGATCGACTTGGTGTCGAGCGAGAACGAGTAGGTGTCGAAGAACGAGCCGGTCGGCAGGACGGTGACGTCCAGTTCCAGCGCCGAGTGGGTGCCCCAGGAATCAGCGGCAGCGTGGCTGCTGATGGCGGTAAGTGCCGCAACCGCGGCGACGATCATTTTCAACTTCATTGCGTAGCTCCTGACTTTCTGACGGTCAAGCACAACCGCCGAGATTCATTGTGCAGTGCAACCAAACGAGAAAAAGTTCCAGCCACCCCTTCGTGCTAGGGGTAAAGAGACGGATGATTTGTCGCTATTCGTAAGCGATGGCACAGAAATAAGCACAAATGCGCCAATAAAAATCAGAAGTCACCAACTGCAATCGGGCGACTCGATGCGGCGCGAGCGCGGCGACCTTTTGCAAGCCGTCGACGGCCCTGCCCTTGCGGGCCCACCTGCCGACATCGCTGGCCGGAGACTTGTTGCGCAGCAGAGGATCATCCTGCCCAGCCGCCGCCTCCCGGGCATAGACCACTGACACGCATAAAAAAGCCCCGGCACCTTGCGGCACCGGGGCGAGAGACTGTCACCCGCCGGGCCTGTTCAACCCCGCAGGCTCACTCTCCGATCAGTCTTGACGACGACGGCGCGAGGCGACGAAGCCGACGATGCCCAGGCCAGCGCCCAGCAGGGCATAGGTTTCGGGTTCCGGCACCGCAGCCACGGCAGCCGAACTCAGCGAGAAGCTGCCCGACTTGCCGCCCTGCACGGCGTAGTAGTAGCTGCCGGCATCCAGCGTGAACGACGTGGTGGTCGTGAACGGCTTGCCGCCGAACGCCCAGCTCAGGCCGGTGACGGGCGTGTCATCCGCGTTATAGATGCCGAACGAACCGACAACACCGCTCGAGAGGAAAGTGGCCGTCAGGTCGAACGTGCCGCTCAGCGTGAAGTCGTATTCCTTGAAAAAGGCGCCGGACAGACCAGTTTCCGCGCCGATCTCGACGTCAGCATGCTGACCGCCAGCGAAGGTTGTGATCGAGGCGGCCTGCGCGCCCGTCGCGGCCAATGCCACCAGCGAGGCGGCGGCGAGGGATTTCAGTTTCATTTGCGTTGCTCCTGACTTACGACGGTCAAGCACAACCGTCGAAATTCATTGTGCAGTGCAGCGAAGCGAGAAAAAGTTCCGGTCACCCCTTCGTGCTAGGGGTGAGCAGCCTAAAGACTTGTGGCAATTTGTAAGTTGCTGCACATAACTCATCACAAATGCACCAGCAAAAGGCAGAAGTCACCAATTGCAAACGGGCGACTCAATCCGGTGCAAGGCCCGAAACCTTTTGCAGGCCATCGACCGCCCGGCCTTTACGGGCCCGCTTGCCGACATAGCCCGCCAGGGATTGATTGCGCAGCAACTCCTCGCGCGGCTTGCCGCCGCGGCCGCTGCCCAGCACCTTCAGCTGGGTCGCGAAGCAGGCCACCGCCAGCAGGCGATCCGGCCCCTCGAGATCCATCAGCATCAGGCCCTTGCCGCCCTTGGGCTGGTGCTTGAGCTCATCCAGCGGGAAGGTCAGCAGCCGGCCCTGCGTGCTCAGCACGCCGAGTTGCAGCGCGACAACGTCGGCCGGCACCAGCGCCAGCAGCGGCGCTTCGCCCTCGTCCAGCGCAAGGAAAGTCTTGCCGGCCTTCTGGCGGCCGACGAGGTCGCCGACCTGGGCCAGCAGGCCATAGCCGCTCGCCCCGGCCAACACCAGGCGCTGCGCGGGCGCGGCGGCCAAGTAATGGGCGATCTGCGTGCCGCTTTCCAGCTCGATCAGCGTCGTGATGGGCTGGCCGTCGCCCCGCCCGCCCGGCAGGACCGACACCGGCACGGAATAGACGCGCCCGTTGCTGCCGACGACGATCAGCGGATCGACGCTGCGGCAGCGGAACGCACCCCACAAACTGTCGCCCGCCTTGAAGGTCTGCACCGCGACATCCACCTCGTGGCCCTTCAGCGCCCGCACCCAGCCCTTCTGGCTGACGATGACGGTGACCGGCTCGTCGACGATCTTCACCTCGGCAACGACGCGCTTCTCGGCCTGGATCAGCGTGCGGCGGTCATCGCCGTACTGCTTGGCATCGGCCTCGATCTCCTTGATGACCGTGCGGCGCAGCGCGCTGGCGCTGCCCAGGATGTCCTCCAGCTTGGCGCGCTCGTCGCGCAGCTTGGCCAGGTCCTGCTCGATCTTGATGGCCTCCAGCCGCGCCAGCTGGCGCAGGCGGATTTCGAGGATGTCCTCGGCCTGGCGATCACTCAGGTTGAAGCGCGCGATCAGCGCTTCCTTGGGCTCGTCCGACTCGCGGATGATGCGGATGACCTCGTCGATGTTCAGCAGCACCAGCTGCCGGCCTTCGAGCACATGGATGCGCTCGTTGACCTTGGCCAGGCGATGCTCGGTGCGGCGGCGCACCGTCGCCTGGCGGAAGCCCACCCACTCGGTCAGGATCTGGCGCAGGCTCTTCTGCGTCGGCCGGCCGTCGTCGCCGATCATCGTCAGGTTGACCGGCGCGCTGCTCTCCAGGCTGGTGTGGGCCAGCAGCGTGTTGATGAGGTCTTGCTGCTCGACCGTGCGGCTCTTGGGCTCGAAGACGATGCGCACCGCGGCGTCCTTGCTGGACTCGTCGCGCACGCCGTCCAGCACGGCCAGCAAACCGGCCTTGAGCTGCAGCTGCTCGGGCGTCAGCGTCTTCTTGCCGGCCTTGACCTTGGGGTTGGACAGCTCCTCGATCTCTTCCAGCACCTTCTGCGCGCTGGTGCCATGCGGCAGCTCGGTGACGACCAGCTGCCACTGGCCACGCGCCAGGTCCTCGATCTTCCAGCGCGCGCGCACCTTGAGGCTGCCGCGACCGGACGTGTAGGCCGCGCGGATTTCCTCCGGCGCGCTGATGAGCTGGCCGCCGCCGGGGAAATCCGGGCCGGGCAGCAGGTCGAACAGCGCGTCGTCGCCGAGCTGGTCATCCTTCAGCAGCGCGACAGCAGCCGCCGCGACTTCGCGCAGGTTGTGGCTGGGGATCTCGGTCGCCAGGCCCACGGCGATGCCGCTGGCGCCATTCAGCAGCACGAAGGGCAGGCGCGCCGGCAGCTCGGTGGGCTCCTGCGTCGTGCCGTCGTAGTTGGGGCGGAAATCCACCGTGCCTTCGTCGATCTCGTCGAGCACGAGGCGGGCGATGGGCGCCAGGCGCGCTTCCGTGTAACGCATCGCCGCAGCGCCGTCACCGTCGCGGCTGCCGAAGTTGCCATGGCCGTCGATCAGCGGGTAGCGCAGCGAGAAGTCCTGCGCCATGCGCACCAGCGCGTCGTAGACGGATTGGTCGCCGTGTGGGTGAAAGCTGCCCAGCACGTCGCCAACGACCTTGGCGCCCTTGACCGGCTTGGCGCCCGAGGCGCCGCTCCAGCCCAACCCCAGGCGATGCATGGAATAGAGGATGCGCCGCTGCACGGGCTTCTGGCCGTCGGAGTAGGACGGCAGCGCACGCCCCTTGACGACGCTCAGCGCGTATTCGAGATAGGCCTGCTGCGCGTAGGCCGCCAGCGTCAGCGCGCTGGCGTCGTCGCCACCGTCGGTGGGGCCGTTGAAGTCGATCGTGGTCTGTTCGGAACTCATGGATGCAAGGTCAAGCGCTGCGCGCGAGCCGGCTGGCCCTGCTGCAGCAGGGCCCAGTACAGCTCCAGGACGAGCTGCACATGGGCCTGGGTTTCTTCGATGTTGGGCACGCGGTTGCCGGCCCGGCGCACGGCGCCTTCACCGGCGTTCCAGGCGGCCAGCGCCGCGTCGATGGACCGGAAGCGGCGCATCAGGTCGGCCAGCATGCGCGCGCCCGTGTGAATGTTGATGCGCGGCTCGATGAGGCGCGCGGCGTCGGCCGGTGTCGCATAGCGAAGGGCCGTCTCGGGCGTGATCTGCATCAGCCCCACGGCGCCGCGCGGAGACATCGCGTTGCGCTGGTAGCCCGACTCGACGGCGATGATGGCCTTGAGCAGGTCGGCATCCACCCCGTACAACGTGGCCGCCTCGCGCACCCAGGGCTGCACGGCCTTCACTTCCGGCGCGATGTCCAGCCAGTTCAGCAGCGCCACGCCCCCGTCCGTCTTGCCCGGCACGCGCTGCATGGTCACGCCGTCGAGCACACGTGTGTAGCGCCGATCGAGCTGGGTTGGCGCGAAATGCGCCACCCCCGTCGCATCGACAAAACCCCACAGCTCGGCCCGGGCCGGCAGTGCCAGCACCAGCGACAGGAGCGGCCACGCCTTCATGCGGCCTCCAGACCCAGGGCCACCCGGGCCTGATATTCGCGGTCCAGCAGCGACATGACCACCAGCGAGTCATAGCCATCGGCGCCGCCCACGGTCACGCGCACGCTTTCGCGCAGCCGCCCCTCCTCGACGAAGCCTTCGTCGGCATAGAGGTTGAGTGCCCGCGTGTTCAGCGCCTTCACGTCCAGCCAGAAGCGGTGCGCCTTCAGCTGCGTGAACGCCATGGCCTTGAGGAGCCGCACGGCCGCCCGCCCCAGGCCGCGCCCCTTGGCCTGCAGCACCAGGCGTTTCAGCTCGATGGAGCCATTCGGGTTGCGGCAGCCCTGCAGGATGACGAAGCCCACGCGGTCGAGCCCGTCGCCCTCTTCGAGGATGAAGTGGCGCGAGTCCGGGAAACGGATGGCCCCCTCGTGCTGCGTGCGCTCCCACGGCGTGATGAACGGCAGGTTGGCGCCGTCGCGCTCGACCGAGACGACCCAGTCCAGGTCGGACAGCATCGTGGGGCGCAGGCGCAGGGTCATGCCGAGACGGGCCGCGGGGTCAGATGTCGATTTCCACGGCGTCACCGTGGAGTTCCATGAGCTCGCGGCGCGACGCCGCCTCGCCCTTGCCCATGAGCTTGTTGAACGCGTCCACGGTGGCGGCGAAGTCGAACTGCCCGTAGGCCACGCGCGACAGCCGCCGCGTCTCGGGGTTCAGCGTCGTGTCCCACAACTGTTCGGCGTTCATCTCGCCCAGACCCTTGAAGCGGCTGATGCTCCATGATCCCTCGCGGGCACCTTCCTTGCGCAACTTGTCCAGTGCGGCGGTCAGCTCACCGTCGTCCAGCGCGTAGAGCTTGGCCATGGGCTTCTTGCCGCGCGCCGGGGCGTCGATGCGATAGAGCGGCGGCCGCGCCACGTAGACGTGGCCGGTCTCGACCAGCTTGGGGAAGTGGCGGAAGAAGAGCGTGAGCAGCAGCACCTGGATGTGCGAGCCGTCCACGTCGGCGTCGGACAGGATGCAGACCTTGCCGTAGCGCAGGCCGGAGAGGTCCGGCGTGTCGTTGGGGCCGTGCGGGTCCACGCCCAGCGCCACCGAGATGTCGTGGATCTCGTTGTTCTTGAACAGCAGGTCGCGCTCGACCTCCCAGGCGTTCAGCACCTTGCCGCGCAGCGGCAGGATGGCCTGGGTCTCCTTGTCGCGGCCCATCTTGGCGCTGCCGCCGGCGGAGTCGCCCTCGACGAGGAAGACCTCGTTGAGCGTCAGGTCGCGGCTTTCGCAGTCGGTCAGCTTGCCCGGCAGCACGGCCACGCCGGAGCCCTTGCGCTTCTCGACCTTCTGGCTGGCGCGTTGCCGCGTTTGTGCCTGCTTGATGACCAGCTCGGCCAGCTTCTTGCCGTGCTCGACATGCTGGTTGAGCCACAGCTCGAACGTCGGCTTCACATAGGCCGCAACCAGCCGCAGCGCGTCGCGAGAGTTCAGCCGCTCCTTGGTCTGGCCCTGGAACTGCGGGTCCAGCACCTTGGCGCTCAGCACGAAGCTGGCCCGCGAGAACACGTCGTCGGGCATCAGCTTCACGCCCTTGGGCAGCAGCGAGTGCATCTCGATGAAACCCTTGACCGCGCCGAACAAGCCGTCCTTCAGGCCCGATTCGTGCGTGCCGCCGGCCACGGTCGGGATCAGGTTCACGTAGCTCTCGCGCAGCGGTGCGCCGTCTTCCGTGAAGGCCACGCACCAGGCCGCGCCCTCGCCTTCGGCGAAGTTCTCGCTCTCGCCGGCGGAGGCGAAGCCCTCGCCCTCGAACAGCGGGATCAGCGGGTCGCCGTTCAGCGACTGCGCCAGGTAGTCGCGCAGGCCCGCCTTGTAGAGCCAGGTCGTGGTCTCGCCGGTCTTCTCGATCTTCAGCGTGACCGTCACGCCCGGCATCAGCACGGCCTTGGAGCGCAGCAGGTGCACCAGCTCATGGCGGGGCAGCTCGGCGCTCTCGAAATACTTGGGGTCGGGCCAGACGCGCACCGTCGTGCCCTGCTTGCGGTCGCCGCTGGCGGCCGGCCGCGTGACGACCTGCTGCACCACATCGCCATGCTCGAAGGCGATGCCAGCCACCTGCTTCTCGCGCCAGACGGCCACCTCCAGCCGCTTGGCCAGCGCGTTCGTCACCGACACACCGACGCCGTGCAGGCCGCCCGAGAAGCTGTAGGCGCCGCCCGAGCCCTTGTCGAACTTGCCGCCGGCGTGCAGCCGCGTGTAGACGATCTCGATGACCGGCACGCCTTCTTCCGGGTGCAGGCCGAACGGAATGCCGCGGCCGTCGTCGGCCACCGACACGGAGCCATCGGCATGCAGCGTCATGTCGATGCGCTTGCCGTGGCCGGCCAGCGCCTCGTCGGCCGCGTTGTCGATGACCTCCTGGATGCAGTGCAGCGGGTTCTCGGTGCGGGTGTACATGCCCGGCCGCTGCTTGACGGGCTCCAGCCCCTTCAGGACGCGGATGGAGGCTTCGCCGTACTCGGCGGGTTTGGCGGCAGAGGGGGAAGACGGACGACTCGACATAGGGGCGGGATTCTAAGAAGAGGCTCGGGCTAGGATTCGCGGCTCCCGAAGACCGAGTGCCGACGCTTGAGATTCCTGATCGCCTGCTTGTTGCTGACCTGTAGTTTTTCACAGGCCCAGACCCCTTCATCTCCGCAACAGCCCTACCAGGCCAGCGCCCCGCTGACCTGGGAGCTGAAAAATGCCCGCTGGTTCGACGGCCACGCCATCCAGCGCGGCAACCTCTATGTGGAGAACGGCCAGTTCGTCGGCAGGAGGCCGCCCAAGGTCAACCGCAAGATGGACATGCACGGCCAGGTGCTCATCCCACCGCTGGCCGAGGCCCACAACCACAACCTGCAGACCGCCTGGGGATGGGGCCAGTTCGCGGACAAGTACATCGATGAAGGCGTCTTCTACGCCGCCATGCTGTGTGGCGACCCTGAAGGCGTTGCCGAGGTCCGCCCGCTGACCGACTCGCGCGCGGCGCCGGACGTGAGCTTCGTCACCGCCTGCATCACGTCCAGCAACGGCTACCCGCTGGCGGCCGTGCTGCCCGAACCGACGCCCGAGGCCGCGGCGGCGCAGCACAAGATCGTCATCGTCGACAGCCCGGAGCAGGCCATCGAGCAATGGACCGCCATCCGCGCACGCGGCAGCCAGTGGCTGCGCCTGGTGCTGGCGCACAGCGAACGGCCGGAGCTGCGCCAGCAGACCGAGCATTTCGGCCGCCTGGGCCTGACGCCCGAGACCGCCGCCGAGCTGACCCGGCTGGCCCATGCCGACGGGCTGCACGTCGTCGCCCACGTCGAGACCGCCGCCGACTTCGATGCCGCGCTGGCCGCCGGCGTGGACACCATCGCCCATGTGCCTGGCTACGCCAACCTGCTGGATGAACCGCCGGAGCAGTTCCTCATTGCCGAGGCGTCGGCCGCGCGCGCCGCGCAGCAGCACACCGCGGTCATCACGACCACGGCCGCCACCGCGCTGTTCCGCCTGGACGACGGCCCGGCGGCCGCCTTGCGCGAGATCCAGCGCACCAACCTCGCCCGGTTGCAGGCCGCCGGCGTGCCTCTGCTGGTGGGCTCGGACGTCTTCATCGGCACGGCGCGTACCGAGCTGCATGCGCTCGACGAACTCGGCATGGACCGCGCCACACTGCTGCGGCTGGCCACCATCGACACACCGCGCGCGCTCTTCCCTGGTCGCAAGATCGGCTGTTTCGAGCCCGGGTGCGAGGCCAGCTTCCTGCTGCTCAGCGGCGACCCGATCGCCGACCTCGGCGTGCTTGACGTGCCCATGCTGCGCGTCAAGCAGGGGCGGCTGTTGACCCGGCTGGCCGACGTCGCCGCGTCCAGCTCCCAGGCCAGCGCCTCGACGGCCGACGCCCCCAAAACCGCCGCCAAGAAGAAGGGCGGCAAGGCCAAGCCGGCCACCAAATCGTCGAACAAATCGCCCGCTGCGCCCGCCAAAGCCAAGACGTCCAGCAAGGCCAAGCCGCGCTGATTACAGTCGCGCGATGAACACGCCCCGCCCTCCCGCTCCCGGGCTAACCGTCCAGCAGGTGCTGCTGTGCGGCGCGCTCATCGTCACGCTGTCGATGGGCATACGCCATGGCTTCGGCTTCTGGCTGCAACCCATCATCACGGAGCGCGGCTGGACGCGCGAGACCTTCTCCTTCGCCATGGCGGTGCAGAACCTGTCGTGGGGCGCTGCCGGCCCCATCGCCGGCATGCTGGCCGACCGTTTCGGCAGCTGGAAGGTGCTCATCGGCGGCGGACTGGCCTATGCGCTGGGCCTGGTCATGATGGCGATCACCAGCCACCCGCTGAGCTTCACGCTGGGGGCCGGCGTGCTCATCGGCGTCGCCCAATCGGGCTCGACCTACGCCATCATCTACGGCGTGCTGGGCCGCACCGTCTCGCCCGAGAAGCGCTCCTGGGCCTTCGGCGTGGCCGCCGCCGCCGGCTCGTTCGGCCAGTTCGCGATGATCCCGCTGGAAACCTGGCTCATCAGCCACGCCGGCTGGCAGACCGCCCTGTTCCTGCTGGCCACCGCCGCGCTGCTGATCCTGCCGCTGGCGCTGGGCCTGCGCGAACGCCAGGCGGCGAGTGGCGCGGCGGGCCACCAGAGCGTCGGCCAGGCGCTGCGCGAAGCCTTCGGCTACCGCAGCTTTCAGTTGCTGATGCTGGGTTATTTCGTCTGCGGCTTCCAGGTCGTGTTCATTGGCGTGCACCTGCCCAGTTATCTGAAGGACCACGGCCTGGGGCTGGAGGTCTCCACCGGCGCGCTGATGCTGATCGGGCTGTTCAACGTCTTCGGCACCTACACCGCCGGCTCGCTGGGCCAGCGTTTCCCGAAGCGCCACCTGCTGGCGGCCATCTACGGCCTGCGCGCGGTGGCCATCGTCATCTTCCTCAGCGTGCCGCTCACGCCACTGAGCGTCTACGTCTTCGCGGCGGTCATCGGCTTCCTGTGGCTGTCCACCGTGCCGCCGACCAATGCCGTCGTCGCGCAGATCTTCGGCGCGCAGCACCTGTCCATGCTCGGCGGCTTCGTCTTCTTCAGCCACCAGATCGGCAGCTTCCTGGGCGTCTGGCTGGGCGGCAAGCTGTACGACGCCACCGGCAGCTACGACATCGTCTGGATGCTGGCGATTGCGCTGGGCATCGTCGCCATGCTGGCCAACCTGCCCGTGCGCGAGACGCCGATCGACCGGTCTGCGCGCGCCCTGCCCGCATGAAGCCGCGCCGGTGGGTCCTGCCATCGCTGGCCGTCACCGTGCTGGCGTTGACGATCCTGGCCTACCGCCATCCGGCAGTCATGATCCAACTGAGCGAACAAATCTGGGCCTGCTTCGGATGAACACCTCCCCCTCCGCCTGGCTGCAACGCTTCGCGCCCCAACCACCGGCGCGCGCGCTGGACGTCGCTTGCGGCTCGGGCCGCAACCTGCGATGGCTGGCCGAGGCCGGCTGGCAGGTGACGGGCGTGGACCGTGACACCGCCGCCACGGCCCCATTGCAAAGCCTTGCAAAGATCGTCGACGCCGACATCGAGAACGCCCCGTGGCCCATCGCACCGCAGGCCTTCGATCTCGTCGTCGTCTGCAACTACCTGTGGCGCCCGCTGATCGACGACATCAAGTCCGCCGTCAAGCCGGGCGGCTGGCTCATCTGGGAAACCTTTGCCGACGGCCAGCAAACCATCGGCCGCCCCGCGCGGCCCGATTTCCTGCTGCAGCGGGGCGAGCTGCTGCGCGTCTGCGAGGGTTGGCGCATCGTCGCGTACGAAGACGTGTTCGAAGGCGGCGTCAACCCGCGCTTCGTGCAGCGCGTTGCGGCCATTCGGCCGGCCACGCCCATGGTTGCCGCAGCCTAAAATCCCCCGATTCCTTCTGACATTTCCACCATGAAGCCCATCCTCGGCAGCATCGTCGCCCTCGTCACGCCCATGAACGAGGACGGCAGCATCGACTACCTCGCCCTGCGCCGCCTCATCGACTGGCATGTCGAGGAAGGCACCGCCTGCATCGGCGTCGTCGGCACCACCGGCGAGTCGCCCACGGTGAGCATGGAGGAGAACCGCGAAATCATCCGCGTGGCCGTCGAGCACGCCAAGGGCCGCATCCCCGTGCTGGCCGGCACCGGCGCCAACTCCACCGCCGAGGCCATCGAGCTGAGCCGTTACGCCAAGCAGGTTGGCGCTGACTGCACGCTGTCCGTGGTGCCCTACTACAACAAGCCGTCGCAGGAAGGCATCTACCAGCACTTCAAGGCCGTCGCCGAGGCCGTAGACATCCCCATGATGCTCTACAACGTGCCCGGTCGCACGATGGCAGACATGGCGCCCGAGACGACGCTGCGCTGTGCCACGCTGCCCGGCGTGTTCGGCATCAAGGAAGCCACCGGCAACATCGAGCGCGCCGCGTTCCTGATCAAGCATGCGCCCGAGGGCTTTCACGTCTACTCCGGCGACGACGGCACGGCCGTCGCCCTCATGCTGCTGGGCGGCCACGGCAACGTCAGCGTGACGGCCAACGTCGCGCCGCGCCAGATGGCCGAGATGTGCCGCCTGGCCATCGAAGGCAATGCCATCGAGGCCCGCAAGATCCACCTGAAGCTGCTGGGCCTGCACAAGCAACTCTTCTGCGAACCCAGCCCCTGCCCGACGAAGTGGGCACTGTCACGCCTGGGCCGCTGCGGCGCCGCGCTGCGGCTGCCCATCACGCCGCTGACAGCAGCCGGTCAGGCCAGCGTCGGGCAGGCGCTGATCGAAGCCGGACTGCTCTGAGTCCTCTGGTCTAATGCGCCGCTGCCCCTGGCTGGGCAACCTGTTCCCTCGGAGATTTCCAGCGTGACGTCCCTTTCCTCGCATCGCCCCACGGCGACCCGCCTGGCCTGCACGGCCTTTGTCCTGTCTCTCGCAGGCTGCAGCACCCTCGACGGCATGTTCTCGTCCGAGAAGGTCGACTACAAGACTGCGGCGAAGCAGACGCAGGGCCTGGACGTCCCGCCCGACCTGACCCAGCTCGCCAAGGACAACCGCGCCCAGGTGCAAGGTGGCTCGATCACCGCCTCCGCGCTGTCGGCGGCACGCCCGGCCAACAACAGCTCGGTGGCCGCGGCCAACTCCGTCGCCCCCAACAGCGCCGGCGAGATTCGTCTGGAACGCAGCGGCACCGACCGTTGGCTGCACACCTCCGCCACGCCGGAGCAGGTCTGGCCCCAGCTGCGCGCGTTCTGGCAGGAGCGCGGCCTGGAGCTGACGAAGGAGCAACCCGAAGTCGGCATCATGGAGACCAACTGGGCCGAGAACCGCGCCAAGCTGCCTAACGACATCGTCCGCGCCACCATCGGCAAGGTGTTCGACAGCTTCTGGTCCACCGGCGAGCGCGACATGTACCGCACCCGCGTGGAGCGCGGCACCAACGGCACCGACATCTTCATCAGCCACCGCGGCATGCAGGAGGTCTACACCACCTCCGCCAAGGACTCGACGACGTGGCAGAACCGCCCCAGCGACCCGACGCTGGAAGCCGAAATGCTGTCGCGCCTGATGCTCAAACTCGGCGGCCAGGAAGCCGCAGCCAAGGCCGTCGTGGCCCAGGCATCGGCACCTGGCGCCCAGCCCTCGCCGGCCGCCACCGGTGGCGAAGCGCCCCGCGCACGCCGCCCGCTGAGCGAAATCCCGAGCAGCCTGACCGTGGCCGACGGCTTCGACCGCGCCTGGCGCCGCGTCGGCCTGTCGCTGGATCGCCATGGCTTCACCATCGAAGACCGCGACCGCGCTGCCGGCCTGTTCTTCCTGCGCTATGCAGACCCCGAGAAGGCCGGCGAGGAAGAACCCAACTTCTTCCAGCGCCTGTTCGGCGCGAAGACTACTGCACCGGTGCGCTACCGCGTGTCGGTCAAGACCGAGGGCGACAAGAGCGTCGTGCGCGTGCTCGACGAACGCGGCCAGGCCATCACCGATGACAACGCCAAGCGCATCCTCGGACTGCTGATGGACGATCTGAAGTGAACATCAGGCGCCTCAGCCCCCGCCTTGGCGCACAGCGCCACTTGCCGGACCCGTGCTGAGGCGCCCGGCCAGGGCCAGCAGCTGACTGAGCCCATGCGCTTTCGCAATCTGGGCAGCGGCAGCGGTGGCAATGCCACGCTGGTGGAGGCCAGCCAGGGCATCACGACCACCCGCATCCTCGTCGATGCAGGCTTCAGCGAGCGCGAACTGCTGCGCCGGCTGGCAATCGCCGGGCACGGCGCCGCAGACATCGACGCCATCTTCATCACGCACGAGCACGGCGATCATGTCGGCCGCTCGTTGGCATTCGCACGCCGCCACCGCATCCCGCTGATCACCAGCCGCGGCACCTGGCGTGCCATGGGTTGCGACGACTTCGACGCCAGCTTGCTGCGCCTCGCCCGCAGCGGCGAAACCATCGCGCTGGGCGATCTCGAACTGCAACCCTTCGCCGTGCCACACGACGCCCTGGAGCCGCTGCAACTGTGCGTCAGCGATGGCGCCGTGCGCCTGGGCATCGTCACGGACCTGGGCAGCGCCCCACAGGCCGTCGCCAACGCACTGGCGGGCTGCAGGGGCCTGCTGCTGGAATGCAACCACGACGAGGCCATGCTTCGCGCCGGGCCGTATCCGCCGGCACTACAACGCCGCATCCTGGGCAGCCATGGCCACCTGTCCAATGTCGCCGCCGCCGAGTTGCTGGGGCGCTGCCTGCACCCCGCACTTGGCGCCGTCGTCGCCGCACACCTCAGCGAGAAAAACAACTCACCAGACCTGGCCAGAGCCGCGCTCGCACCGGTGCTGAATTGCGCCGTTGCCGATATTCGCGTCGCCGATCCGGCATTGGGTTTCGGCTGGGTCGAACTGGACTGAGCTCTCTAAAACGCCAGCGAAAAGTTTTGTATTTGGCGACGCCCCACTGAATAACGGCGCCAGCACAGCGGAATAGAAAAAGCCGCCCCTGCTTGCGCAGCGGCGGCTTTTTGCTGGGACGAAGTGATTACTTCGAGGCGGCCGAAGCGGCAGCGTCGGCAACAGCCGAAGCGCCAGCGTCAACAGCGCTAGCGGCAGCCGAAGCGGCTTCCGAAGCGGCCGGGGCAGCCACAGGAGCGGCCACAGGAGCGGCCACAGGAGCTTCAACCTTGGGCTCTTCCGGCTTCTTGCCGCAAGCGGTCAGCGCAGCAGCAGCCAGCAGGGAAGCCAACAGGATCGACTTAGTCATACTTGTCCTCAAACGTTTAACGACGGTGCACACCAAATTTTTGGGGCCGCGCGGCAGTCAAATAACCATCCGCCGACCCCTCAGAAGAAGACGCGGAAAACCTCGAGCGCTTCCCTCGCCTCAGCCGCCGATTATAGGGCTTCGCTTGTCACAACATGTCATAGGCCCAACGTTGTCGACGCAAATGATTCGCTTGAACGTTGCGCCAGGGCATCAAACCACTCAAGTGCGCGCATGCGCTCGCCGGCATCCCGGCTGACTTCGCCACGCCAGCGATGCCGATCAAACAGCCGCAGGCTCAGCGCCATACCGTCCGCGCCGACTGCCAACAACAAACTCTGGGGGGACGTATCGAGTGGCACGTCCGGCTCCACCGCATGCGCCGTTATGCAATGACCGAAGTCCCGGCGCCAGCGCACGAAACGAGGGTGTCGGCGCAGCACCTCGTCATACTGCTGCGCGAGCAGATGTAACCGCCGCCCCTGGCGCGCCCAGCCTGTCAGCGCAGTCAGCAGCTCCGCATCCGACAACGGCCAATCCGAGAAACTGGCATCCCAGGCATGCAGCTCCCGGCACCCCTGCTCGGCGGCCCAGACCCAGGCCTGCACGATGAGTCGCTGAAACTCGGCGCGCCCCCCGAAGGCCTGCGCATTCATGCGTCGAGCGGCTGCACCCAGCCATCCTCGGTCCACTGGTCTAGCAGTTCGCGCGCCTCGGGCGACAGTCGCGCCACTTCGGCAGCGGTCAGCACACGGCGATCCGCCAGCCGATGCATCAGCGTGGCATCGCGACCACCGGCGCGGAAGCTCTCACCGTTGAGGAACACATGCGCCGTGTCGTAGAGCATGCGGCTGCGTCGATCGAGCGCGGCGCCCTGCCCCTCGGGTAGCACGTCGCCGGGCTCGAACCAGACCTGGGGCTTGGGTTCGGTCAGCGCCTCGCCGAGCGCCCGCTCAAGCGCCTGCGGACGATGCACGGCAGCCTCGACGGCGCGGCGGGCGAACTCCAGCAAAGCCACCGGCACGCGGGCCGGCTCGCTCGTCGCCTCCTGGCGAGGGTCTGAGTACAACTTGCCCGCCGTGTCGACATCGTCGAACAGGCGCGGCAGCAATTCGGCCGCGAGGCCCTCCCCGGTCGAGGCCCGAAAGCCCACCGAGCCCGTCATGCAGCCCGGGCCCACGGCCACGCCATCGTGCGCCCAGCCAGGCGGGAGATAGAGCATGTCACCCGGTTCCAGCTCGAACTCTTGTTCGGGCTTGAAGTTCGAGATGATCTTCAGCGGCACGTCATCACGCAGCACGGCGTCGCGCTGCGCACCGATGCGCCAGCGGCGCTTACCGGCCAGCTGGATGAGGAACACGTCGTAGGAATCGAAATGCGGGCCGACGCCGCCGCCATCGCTGGCGACGGAGACCATCAGGTCGTCCAGGCGCGCATCGGGTGCGAAGCGGAACTGGTCGAGCAGCGCACGGGCTGCGGGCACATGCTGGTCCAGCCCCTGCACGAGCAGCGTCCAGCCCGGCTTGCTCATCGCGGGCAACCGCGCAACAGGCCCATGCTTGAGCTGCCAGTCGCCATCGAAGGCACTGACGACGCGGGATTCGACGTCATCCCGCGCCGCCAGCGCGGCCAGCTCCTTGAGCGACGCAGGCGGCTGGATGCCGGCAAAAGCCTGGCGCACCAGCAAGGGCTTCTTCTGCCAGTGCTTGCGCATGAATTGCGCCGGGCTCAGGCCAGCGAAGATGGGAGTCGGGAGATCGATATGCATGCGGGCATTGTGCCGAGCCCGTGTGGGAAAATTGATCCCATGCAAGCGACCCGCCCCTGTGTCGTCTCCCTGCGCTGGAGACTCGAAGATGCCCAAGGCCAACTCATCGACGAGTTGGCGGAGCCGATGGAATTCCTGCTCGGCGGCGACGATCTGTTCGCGAAGGTCGAGGAAGCGCTGGAGGGCCAGGAGGCCGGGTTCCAGACCTCACTGGCCTTGCAGCCGGAAGAAGCGTTCGGCGACTACGACTCGGGCCTGGTCTGCTTCGAGGCCCGTGCCCTGTTTCCGTCGGACGTCGAGCCCGGCATGCAGTTCGAAGGCCTGCCCGAAGGCGCCGCGACGGAAGGCATGCCCACGGAGGTGGTCTACACGGTCACCGAGGTCTACCCGGAGCACGTCGTGCTGGACGGCAACCACGCGCTGGCGGGCATCGGCCTGCGCATGCACATGACGCTGCTGGACGTGCGCCCGGCCACTGAAGACGAGGTGCAGGCCGGCTCGGTCGGCGAGCCCATCTTCATGGTGCAGACCGGCGCACCGCCGGACGAAAGTCTTCACTGATCGTGGGCCAGGCTGAGCCAAGCGAGCTCGGCCCCAACGGATTCAGTGATTCAAGTCAGGCCTTGCCGGTGGAGCCGAAGCCGCCGGCGCCGCGCGACGAGGCATCGAAGCTGTCCACCCGCCGGAACTGCGCCTGCACGACCGGCACGATGACCAGCTGTGCAATGCGCTCCATCGGCTGGATGACGAACTCCGCCTGACTGCGGTTCCAGCAGCTGACCATCAGTTGGCCCTGGTAGTCGCTGTCGATCAACCCCACGAGGTTGCCCAGCACGATGCCGTGTTTGTGCCCCAGGCCCGAGCGCGGCAGGATGATGGCCGCCAGCCCCGGGTCAGCGATGTGGATGGCAAGCCCCGTGGGGATCAGCGTCGTCTGCCCGGGGGCCAGCGTGATGGCGGCGTCGAGGCAGGCGCGCAGGTCCAGGCCGGCGCTGCCGGGGGTGGCATAGGCGGGGAGTTGCTCGGCCATGCGGGCATCGAGCACTTGCAAGTCGATCTGGTGCATTGACTAGAGACGTTTGGAGAGATCGGCGATCAGCGCACGCGCGAGGCTGAGCTTGTCGGCGCGCCCGCCCGCTTCGGGCAGCTCACGCTGGCCGTGCTCGTCGATGAGCAGCAGTGCGTTGTCGTCGCGGCCGAAGGTGGCCGGGCCGAGGTTGGCGATGATGAGCGGGATGCCCTTGCGGCGACGCTTGGCCTCGGCGTACTCGGCCAGCTTTTCGCTTTCGGCGGCGAAGCCGACGCAATAAGGCGGCCGGGGCAGATTCGCGACGGCCGCGAGGATGTCGGGGTTCTCCGCCATCGCGATGGTCGGCGCCGTACCCGCCAAATTCGCGCCGCCCTCGACCTTCTTCAGCTTGTGCTCGTGCGTTTGCGCGGGCCGCCAGTCGGCCACGGCGGCGGCGGCGATGAAGGCATGGTGATGCGGCGCCTGCGGCAGCACGGCGTCGTACATCTGCTGCGCCGACTGCACGTCGATGCGCTGCACGCCGCGCGGCGTGGCCAGGTGCACCGGGCCGGCAACCAAGGTGACGTCAGCGCCCGCCTCGGCCGCGGCACGCGCGATGGCGAAGCCCATCTTGCCGCTGCTGTGGTTCGTGATGCCACGCACCGGGTCGATAGGCTCGAAGGTGGGGCCGGCCGTGATGAGCAGCTTCTTGCCGCGCAAGAGCTTGGGCGCGAGAAAGGCCTCGACGTCGTCGAAGATCTCCTGAGCCTCCAGCATGCGGCCGTCACCGATCTCGCCACAGGCCTGGTCGCCGTTGGCCGGGCCGATGACGGTGGCGCCGTCGGCGGTGATCTGCGCCACGTTGCGCTGCGTGGCCGGATGGGCCCACATCTCGCGGTTCATCGCCGGCACGACCAGCAGCGGGCACTCGTGGATCCGGCGCGCCAGCGCGGTCAGACTGACGAGATCGTCTGCCCTGCCCTGCGCCAGCGCCGCGATGGCGTCGGCGCTGGCGGGCGCCACCAGCATCACATCGGCCGCGCGGCTGAGGTTGATGTGGGCCATGTTGTTGTCGGGCCGTGCGTCCCACTGGCTGGTGTAGACGGGGCGGCCGGACAAGGCCTGCATGGTCACCGCGGTGATGAAAGCCTCAGCGCCCTCGGTCATCATGACCTGGACGGTGGCACCTCCCTTCACGAAAAGGCGCGTCAGCTCGGCGATCTTGTAGCCGGCGATGCCGCCGGTCATCGCCAGCAGAATGTGCTTGCCGTGGAGGGAGCTCGTTGTCATCAGCGTTTCCTGAACACCAGATCCCAGACCCCGTGCCCGAGCTTGATGCCACGGTTCTCGAACTTGGTCAGCGGGCGGTAGGCGGGCTTCTCGGCATAGCCTGAAGCGGTGTTCTGAAGCGCCCGCTCGGCGCTCAGCACTTCGAGCATCTGCTCGGCATAGGGCTGCCAGTCGGTCGCGCAGTGCAGATAACCGCCGGGCGCAATGTGCTGCACCAGCTTGGCGACGAACTCCGGCTGGATCAGCCGGCGCTTGTTATGGCGCTTCTTGTGCCACGGGTCGGGGAAGAAGATGTGCACGCCCGCCAGCACATCGGGGCCGACCATGTCCCGCAGCACTTCCACCGCGTCGTGCTGGACGATACGGATGTTGGCGATCTGCTGCTCGTCGATGAGCTTGAGCAGCGCGCCGACGCCGGGCTCGTGCACCTCGCAGCCGATGAAGTCGTGGTCGGGCAGTGTCTTGGCGATCTGGGCGGTCGCGCCGCCCATGCCGAAGCCGATCTCCAGCACCAGCGGCGCCTTGCGGCCGAAGATCTGCTCGGCCGAGATGCGCTCAGCCTTGTAGGGCAGCACGAACTTCGGGCCCAGCTCGGCCAGCGCCTTGATCTGGCCCGTGCCCATGCGGCCTGCGCGCGTGACGAAGCTCTTGATGGCCCGTCGGGGGGGATCCTGCGGGGCGTCCTGTGGTGGGTTGTTGTTCTGCTCGTCCATCACCCGATTGTCGCCATGACCAGCGGCGTGGCGGCAACATCGGCCTCGCCCAGCGAAACGGCGGCGAGGTAGGACGCGATGGCGCGCTCGGCTGCTGCCTCGTCGGCCGCGTGGATCAGCGCCAGCGGCTCGCCGGCCGCGACACGGGTGCCGATGGGCTTCACGTCGGAGAAGCCCACGCGCATGTCGATGGCGTCACCGGCCTTGCGGCGGCCGCCGCCCAGTTCGACGATGGCCACGCCGAGGTCACGGGTCGCCATCGTCGTGACGACGCCGTCGCGCGGTGCCGGCACAGGCTTCACGACGGGAGCCACGGGCAGATAGGCGGCGTGGCGCTCCAGCAGATCGGCCGGGCCGCCCAGGGCCACGACCATCTTCGCGAACTTCTCCGCCGCAGCGCCGGAATCCAGCGCGGCCTGCAGCTTCACGCGCGCGGCGGCCGTGTCGGCAGCCAGGCCGCCCAGCACCAGCATCTCGGCGCACAGCGCCAGCGTGACTTCGTGCAGGCGCGGCTCGCGCACCTCGCCCTTCAGGTAGCGAATGGTCTCGACGATCTCCAGCGCATTGCCGACATCCGTGCCCAGGATCTGGTTCATGTCGGTGATCAAGGCACGCGTCTTCAGGCCTGCACCGCCGGCCACGGCAACGATGCTCTCGGCCAGTTCCTGCGCGAACTCGGGCGTGGACGCGAACGCGCCATTGCCACACTTGATGTCCATGGCCAGGCCTTCGAGGCCGGCGGCCAGCTTCTTGGACAGGATGCTGGCGGTGATCAGCGGCACGCTCTCGACGGTGGCCGTCACGTCGCGCGTCGCGTAGAAGCGCTTGTCGGCAGGCGCCAGGTCGGCGGTCTGCCCGATGATGGCGCAACCCAAGCTGCGCACGATCTGGTCGAACTTCGCCGGGTCGGGCGTCGTCGTGTAGCCCGGGATGGCTTCGAGCTTGTCGACCGTGCCGCCGGTGTGGCCGAGGCCGCGGCCGGCGATCATCGGCACATAGCCACCGCAGGCAGCGACCATGGGCGCCAGCATCAGGCTGACCTTGTCGCCCACGCCGCCACTGCTGTGCTTGTCGAGCACGGGGCCGGGCATGTCGGGCCAGCGCATGACGCGGCCGGAGTTCATCATCGCGCGGGTCAGCAGCACGGCTTCGTCACGGCCCATGCCCTTCAGAAACACGGCCATGCCGAGCGCGGCGACCTGGCCTTCGCTCCAGGTGTTGTGCGTCAGGCCGTCGACGAAGTTCTGGATTTGCGCTGCGTTGAGCGCCTGGCCGTCGCGCTTGGCGCGGATGATTTCTTGGGCAAGCATGGGGTCGGATCAGTAAGCCGCGTCGGAAGCGGTGGAGGCAGCACCGGCGAGCACGGCCTCGATGTCGGTCAACAGGCCGCTGGCGCCGAAGCGCAGGCGTTGCGGGGTCAGCATGGCGCCGCCGAGGGCGGCCTCGGCCTGGGCGATGTAGCCGGCGGCGTCCGCCACCGAGCGCACACCACCCGACGCCTTGAAGCCGGCCGACGACAGGCCGCTGGCCTTGATTTCCTTCAGCATCACGGCAGCGGCCGCGGGTGTGGCGCCAACCGGCGTCTTGCCGGTGCTGGTCTTGACGAAATCGGCGCCAGCCACCAGCGCCATGCGGGTGGCCTGGGCGATGCGCTCGGCCGAGGCCAGTTCGCCGGATTCGATGATGACCTTCAGCGTCAGCGGCCGCGACGCGAAGCGCACCTCGGACAGGAACTCGGCCACCTCGGTGACCTGGTCTGCCAGCAGCGCACGGTAGGGCAGCACCACGTCGACCTCGTCGCCGCCGGCCTGCGCGATCTCGGCCACATCGGCCAGCGCACGCTGCACGTCCAGCGCACCGGCCGGGAAGTTCGCCACGGCTGCCACCTTGATGGCCGCCGGCAGCGCTGCACGCGCCTGCGCCACGAAGCGAGGCCACACGCAGACCGCCGCCACGGGGCCGTGGGCCGTCTGGGCGCGACGGCACAGTGCGTCGATGTCGGCAGCGGTGTCGCTGTCGTTCAGGCTGGTCAGGTCCAGGCAGGCCAGCGCCGTGCGGGCCGCCGCCTTCAGCTCCGTGGTCACAGCGTCACGCCCTTGAAGCTGGCCACCAGCGCGGCCAGGAAGCCAGCGGCACGCTCGCCGGATGCCTGGGCCTGCTTCAGCGTCAGGTCATGCGTGAGCGCTTCGGCGGACAGGCCGGCGGCCATGTTGGTCATCAGCGCGATGCCCATCACCTTGAGGCCGGCGTGGCGGGCCAGGATGGTCTCGGGCACGGTGCTCATGCCGACGGCATCGGCGCCCCAGGCCGCGAACATGCGGATCTCGGCCGGCGTCTCGAACTGCGGGCCCAGCGCCCAGCAATAGGCGCCCTCGCCCAGCATCAGGTTCTCCGCCTTGGCCAGCGCCAGCGCGTGCTTGCGCAGCTCGCCGTCGTAGGCATTGACCATGTCGACGAAGCGATGGCTGCCCTGTTCACCCACCAGCGGGCTGCGCTGGGGCGCGTTGATGTGGTCGGCAATCAGCATCAGGCTGCCGGGCGGCATGTGGCTGCGCAACGAGCCGGAGGCGTTCGTCTGCACCAGCAGCTTGACGCCCCAGCGCTTGAGTGTGCGAATGGCACCCGCCATGCCGGTGCACTCGCCGCTTTCGTACGTGTGTGCCCGGCCACGCAGGAACACCACGCGCTGACCGCCGATGTGGCCGACGACGGCCTCGTTGACATGCCCCTCGACCTTGGGCTGCGGGAAAGCCGGCAGCTCGGCATAGGACAGGCTCTTGCCGTCCTGCACGTGGCTGACCGCACCGGCCCAGCCGGAGCCCAGCACGACGGCGACTTCCGGCGCAGCGCCGAACAGGGATTGCAGCTTCTCGACGCTCGCGGTGATCGCGACGTCGAGCTTTTGGTTATCGATCATGGAGACCTCAGAAATTCAGGTGAGACGGTCCGAAGCTGTGCGGGAGCAGCTCGGCCAGGGTCCAGCGTTGGCGCATGCCGCCAGGATCGCCGGCAATGATGACAAGCTCCTCGGGCACGGAGAACTCCCGGAGCTTCTGGCGGCAGCCGCCGCAGGGGCTGATGATGTCCGGCCCCGGGCCGGTGACCACCGCCACCTTGGCCTGCTTGCCGCCGGCCATGATCATGGCCGTCAGCGCCGAAGGTTCGGCACACCACCCTTGCGGGTAGGCCGCGTTCTCCATGTTGGCGCCGATGTGGATGCGGCCCTGCTCGTCGAGGATGGCCACGCCCACCTGGTAGCGGGAGTAAGGCGCATGCGCGAACGCGCGGGCTCGCAAGGCCTCGGCGAACAGACGATCCAACAGGTCTTGAGACAGATCCATCAGCCCTCCCTTACCGTTCCTTGACATACGGCCGGCCCAGCGCCTTCGGGGCGATGGCAGAACCGATGAAGCCCGCCAGCAGCACCACCGTCAGGATGTAGGGCAGCGCCTGGATCAGTTGCACCGGCACTTCGCCTCCGCCCAAGGCGGCCGGCAGCTGCACGCCCTGCATGCGGATGGCCACGGCATCCAGGAAACCGAACAGCAGGCAGGCCCCCAGCGTGGGCAGCGGCTTCCACTTGCCGAAGATCATCGCGGCCAGCGCGATGAAACCGCGGCCGGCGGTCATGTTGGGCGAGAACGAGGCGTTCTGCGCCAGCGTCAGATAAGCGCCGGCCAGGCCGCACAGCACGCCGTTCATCAACAGTGCCTGATAGCGCAGCCCCTGCACGGACATGCCGGCAGCCTCCACCATCGCCGGGTTCTCGCCCACCGCGCGCAGGCGCAGGCCCGGGCGCGTGCGCTCCAGGAAGAACCAGACGGCCGCGACCATCAGGAAGGCCACATAGACCAGCACGTTATGGCTGAGCAGGCCGTGGCCGACCACCGAGGCCCACCACTGCCCGGCCTGCGGTTCCGCAAAACCCGGCGCCAGCGCCGTCAGGCGTACATCAGCCTCGATGGGCGGCGTTTGCCCGCCTTGCTGGAACCAGGCGATGCCCAGCACGACCGTCAGGCCGGCGGCGATCATGTTCAAGGCCACGCCGGAGACGACCTGGTCGCCCCGGTTCGAGACGCAGGCGAAGCCATGCAGCAGCGAAGCAAAGCAGGCGACAACGATGGCCGCCAGCAGGCCCAGGCCGGTGGAGTGCGTGACGGCCGCCGTGGCCGCCGCAGCAAACGCCGCCAACAGCATCTTGCCTTCCAGGCCCAGGTCGACAACGCCTGCGCGCTCGGACAGCACGCCCGCCATCGCGCACAACAGCAGCGGCGCACTGACGCGCAGCGTGGACGCCAGCACCGAGGCGATCAGGACTTCATCCATCAGCGGCCTCCCTTCAACTTGGCATAGACGCGGGCAAACAGCGGCGCGCTGACGGTGGCCATCGCGCCGGAGAACAACACGATCAGGCCTTGCGCCGTGACCACCATCTCCCGGCTGAAGCCCTGCAGCTCGAAGCTCACTTCCACACCACCCTGGTAGAGCACGCCGAACAGCAGCGAGGCCAGCACGATGCCGATCGGATGGTTGCGCCCCATCAGCGACACGGCGATGCCGGTGAAGCCGGCGCCAGCGACGAAGTCCAGCGTGAGCTTGCCCTGCACGCCCGAGATCTCATTGATGCCCACCATGCCCGCCAGCGCACCGGAGATGGCCATGGCCAGCAACACCTGCAGGCGCGGCCGGATGCCGGCGTAGTGCGCGGCGCGCGGCGCGCTGCCGACGGCCCGCACGCCGTAACCGGCAGCACTCTTCCAGAGGAACCAGCCGACCGCCACACAGGCCAGCAGCGCGATGACCAGGCTGAGGTTCAACGGCGACGATGGCAGCTCCACGCCCATGGCCGCGGCGATCTGGTGCAGCGCCGGCATGCGCGCCGAGTCGGCGAACTCGGCCGATTCCACCGCCATGCTGCCGGCCGGGCGCAGCCAGTTGACGAGCAGATAGCCGTTCAGTCCGGCAGCCAGGAAATTGAACATGATCGTCGTGATGACGATGTGGCTGCCGCGCCAGGCCTGCAGATAGGCCGGCACCGCCGCCCACAGCATGCCGAAGACCGCCGCAGCGACGACCAGCAACGGCAGCATGACGATGGCCGGCAGCTTGGCGCCCAGCCACAGCGCCACCAGCGCAACGCCCACGCCGCCCAGCGTGGCCTGGCCCTCGCCACCGATGTTGAACAGGCCGGCATGGATGGCCACCGCCACGGCCAGGCCGGTGAAGATGAAGGTCGTCGCGTAGTACAGCGAATAGCCCAGACCGCGCACGCTGCCCAGCGCGCCGTCCAGCAGCACCGTCAGCGCCTGCCAGGGGCTGTGGCCGATGACCATGACGACGAGGCCGGCCACGACCAGCGCAATGGCCAGGTTCCACAGCGGCAGCAGGCCGATGTCGATCCAGCGGGGAAGTTGTATCGGCTGGCTCATGCAGCGGCTCGTTCTTCTTGTGCGGCCATCAACAGGCCAAGGCGTTTTTCGTCGCAATCCTCGATGGCGAGTTCGCCCGTGATGCGACCGCAGTTCATGACGACGACGCGATCGGCCAGCGCCAGGATCTCGTCGAGCTCGCTGCTGACCAGCAACACCGCGCAGCCGGCATCGCGCAGCGCGCGCAACTGGTGGTGGATGAATTCGATGGCGCCGATGTCGACGCCGCGGGTGGGCTGGCCGACAAGCAGCACGGTCGGCTGCTCACCGATCTCGCGCGCCAGGATGAGCTTTTGCTGGTTGCCGCCCGAGAACTTCGACGACCCGAGGTTCTCGTCGCGCGGGCGCACGTCAAAGCGCTCCTGCATCTGCTTCGTGGCGTCGCGCATCGCCGCGTGGTGCATGGCGGCCCCGCGTCGGTACTTGGGCAGGTTCTGGTAGCCCAGCACCGCCGACTCCCAGGCCGGGAAATTCATGACCAGGCCCACCGCATGGCGGTCCTCCGGCACATGCGCCAGCCGCAGCGGCCGGGCCTGGGCCGTGTCCAGCCAGGCATCGGGCGTGAAGGCCTGACCGGCCAACTCCATGCGCCCCCCCTCCGGCGCGCGCAGGCCGGACAGCACTTCCAGCAGCTCGCTCTGGCCGTTGCCCGACACGCCCGCCACGCCGACGATCTCGCCGGCGCGCAAACTCAGGCTCACGTCCTTCAGGGCCGGCACGCCGTTGGCGTGCTTCAGGCTCAGGCCGCTGGCCTGCAGCCGCACATCACCGGCATTCACCTGCAGGCCCTCGGGGCGGCCCAGCGTGACCTTGCGACCCACCATGGACTCGGCCAGCGATTCCTCGCTCCAGCCGCTGATGTCGCGCGTCTCGACCACCTGCCCGGCCCGCATCACCGTCACGGCGCTGCACAAGCTCATCACCTCGCGCAGCTTGTGCGTGATGAGGATGAGCGTCGTGCCCAGCTGCTGCAGCCGGCGCAGCGTGACGAAGAGCTGGTCGGTCTCCTGCGGCGTCAGCACCGCCGTGGGCTCGTCGAGGATGAGGATCTTGGCGCCGCGGTACAGCGCCTTGAGGATCTCCAGCCGTTGCAGCTCGCCCACCGGCAGGTCGCCGACGCGTGCATCCAGCTGCACCTGCAGGCCGGTCTCGGCCATCAGCGCCTGCAGCTTGGCACGCACCTTGGCCTTGGACGGCGTCAGGAAAAAGCCGCCCTCCGCGCCCAGCATGATGTTTTCCAGGCAGGTCAGCGTATCGACCAGCATGAAATGCTGGTGGACCATGCCGATGCCGAGCTGGATCGCCTGCTGCGAGTTGCCGATGTGGACGGCCCGGCCGTCGATCTCGATGCTGCCCGCGTCGGCGTGGTAGTAGCCATACAGGATGGCCATCAAGGTGCTCTTGCCGGCACCGTTCTCGCCGACGAGGCCGTGCACATGGCCCGCCGCGATGTCGAACGACACCTCGCGATTGGCCTGGACCGCGCCGAAGCGCTTGGAGATCGCCCGCAGACGGACGGCTGGATGGACTTGCTCTGGCATGTCAGGGCATGAACGCTCGGTGATCAATGCTGGCGCCCGCGTCCGGCGCGCGCGCCGTCGGGCCGACCCGGCGATGCCTTCAATACTTGCAGGCGTTGTCGGCCATGTAGTCGGCCACCTTGATCTTGCCGGCAATGATGTCGGCCTTGACGGCATCGACCTTGGCCTTCAGCGCCGGGTTGATCAGCTTGGCGTTGTTCTCGTCGACGGCGTAATCCACGCCACCTTCCTTCAGGCCCATGATCTGCACGCCGGGCTTCCAGCCCTTGAGCACGTTGTAGACGGCCACGTCCACACGCTTGACCATGGAGGTCAGCATGGTGCCGGGCTGCAGATGGTTCTGGTTGCTGTCGACGCCGATGGCGAACTTGCCAGCGTCCTTGGCCGCCTGGTAGACGCCCACGCCGGTGCCGCCCGCAGCAGCGAAAACGATGTCCGAACCCTTGGTGAACTGCGCCTTGGCCAGCTCGCCGCCGCGCGTGGGGTCGTTCCAGGACGTCGACGTGGTCCCCGTCATGTTCGAGAACACCTCGATCTTCGGGTTGGTCGCCTTGGCGCCCTGCTCATAGCCGCACTGGAACTTGCGGATCAGCGGAATGTCCATGCCGCCGACAAAGCCGACCTTGTTGGTCTTGGTGACCAGCGCCGCCATGGCACCCACGACATAGCTGCCCTCATGCTCCTTGAACAGCACGGACTGCACATTGGGCAGGTCGACCTTGGCGTCGATGATGGCGAACTGGGTCTTGGGGAAGTCCTTGGCCACCTGCTGCAGCGCCGAAGCCTGGGCGAAGCCGACGCTGATGATGGGGCTGGCACCCTTCTCCGCCATGCGGCGGATGGCCTGCACGCGCTGGGTGTCGTTGCTGATCTCGAACTCGAGATAGGTCTTGCCGGTTTCCTTCTTCCACAGCTCGGCACCCTGGTAGCCGGCCTGGTTGAAGGACTTGTCGAACTTGCCGCCCATGTCGAAGATCACCGCGGGCTGCTGAGCAGCCTGCGCCGCACCACAGGCGAGCATCAGGGCCAGGGAAAGTCGGGGCAGCGTGAATGTCATGAGCTGGCGTTGGGCGAGGCGAAAGGGGGGCATTGTAGAAAACATCCCACAAGTTTTACTGACCTGAAAAATACGGATTCACCCTGCCTTGGCGCGGCGCAGCTTTCGGTGGGCCTCACGGGCATGGGGTAACCATCCCAGTGTCGCCCAGCGGCGCCACATCAAGAGGCCTCGAATCCATTCGTCAGCGGCATAAGCAATCCACACGCCAACCAGCCCCCAGCCCATGTAGACGCCCAGCAGCCAGCTGCCGCCGGCCAGCACCAGCGCCATGGACGCCGCCCCCGCCACGACGGGGTAGCGCGCATCGCCGGCCGCGCGCAGCGCGTTGATGACGACCATGTTGAACACGCGCCCCGGCTCCACCAGCACCGTCCACCACAGCAAGGTGCTGCCGAGCTGGATGATCTGAGGATCGGCGGTGAACCTGGCCAGCAGCCAGGGCCCCGCCAGCGCAAAGCAGCCCGACACGACCAGCGCCACGACCAGGCCGAACCCCAGCGATTTGCGCACCAATTTGTGCGCTGCGTGCAGCTCACCGGCACCGATCATGTGCCCGACGAGGATTTCCACGGCGAACGCGATGGCCAGGCCGAACATCAGGATGACGTGCAGGAACTGCATCGTGTAGGCGTGCGTGGCCAGGGCCAGCGCGCCCAGCTGCGCGACGGCGGCCAGGCTGGTCATGAAGGCCAGGCGCCACGAGATGTTCTCGGCCGCCCCCGGCACGCCGATGTGCAGCACGGTCGCCAGCGGCGCACGGCGCAATTGCCACCAGTCCGCCGCCCGCAGGCGCAGGCCGAGCCGGTGCCGCCACAGCACGATGTGCAGCGCCATGCCGGTGCCACGCCCGCACAGGCAGGCCAGCGCGTAACCCACCAGCCCCAGGTGGGGCATGGCCAGCAGCGCTACCGCCAACGTGACGATCTGGATGACGATGACCACCAGCAGCGCCTCACGGCTGCGCAAGTGCGCCCGCATGACGCTGGACATCGTGGCGTTCAGCGCGTCGATGAACAACGCGGGCGCCAGCGCCTGCAACAGCACGCGGGCCAGCGGCGCGACTTCAGGCGGGGCATTGACGAGACTCAGCAGCGGCCCGGCCGCCACCAGCGCCGCCAGCGCGCCGCCGAAGCCCAGCCAGCTGCTAGCGCCCACCGTCGCGCGGGCCACCGCGTCGGCCTGCTCCCGCCGCCCGGCGCCCAGCGCCTGCGTGACGGCCACGCTGACGCCGGCCCCAACAACCCGGAACAGCACGAAGATGGCCGCGAACACCTGATTGGCCAGGCCGAAGGCCGCGCCGCTGTCATCCGACAGCCGGGCGGCCAAGGCGGTGCCGATGATGCCGATGCCGATGCCCAGCAACAGCTCCAGCAGCAGTGGCCAGGTTAGCGGAAACAGGCGCGGGCGAGCGGACACGGCGGTCATGGCCGAGTCCTCGGGGCGGGAATCACACAAGTCACAACAAGCTCGCCAGAATGGGGCGGAATCGTATAGGAGTCACGATGCCTCAAAGCGCCGCCACCGAGACCGCCCACGCATTTGCCAGCACCCGGGCGAAATTCCGCACAGCTTCCGGCAAGTCCGGGCAGCTGTACTCGCTGCCCGAACTGGCGCGGCGCTTCCCGAACGTCGCGCGCATGCCCATCTCGATGCGCATCGTGCTGGAGAGCGTGCTGCGCAACTGCGACGGCAAGAAGGTCACGGCCGAGCATGTCGAGCAGCTCGCCAACTGGCAGCCGACGGCGGCCCGCGTCGACGAGATTCCCTTCGTCGTCGCACGCGTCGTGCTGCAGGACTTCACCGGCGTGCCGCTGCTGGCCGACCTCGCCGCGATGCGCAACGTTGCCGCCGACCTGGGCCACGACCCCAAGACCATCGAGCCGCTGGTGCCGGTGGACCTGGTGGTAGACCACTCAGTCATGGTCGACCACTACGGCAGCAAGAAGGCACTGGACCTCAACATGAAGCTGGAGTTCGAGCGCAACCGCGAGCGCTACGAGTTCATGAAGTGGGGCATGCAGGCCTTCGACACCTTCGGCGTCGTGCCGCCGGGCTTCGGCATCGTCCACCAGGTGAACCTCGAGTACCTGGCCCGCGGCGTGCACAAGACGGCTGACAGCGTCTACTACCCCGACAGCCTGGTCGGCACCGACAGCCACACGACGATGATCAACGGCATCGGCGTGGTGGGCTGGGGTGTGGGCGGCATCGAGGCCGAAGCCGGCATGCTGGGCCAGCCGGTCTACTTCCTGACGCCTGACGTCGTCGGCTTCGAGCTGACCGGCCGGCTGCGCGAAGGCGTCACGGCCACCGACCTGGTGCTCACCGTCACCGAGATCCTGCGCAAGCACAAGGTGGTCGGCAAGTTCGTCGAATTCTTCGGCGAAGGCACGGCCAGCCTCGCCCTGCCCGACCGCGCCACCATCGCCAACATGGCGCCCGAGTACGGCGCGACGATGGGCTTCTTCCCCGTTGACGAGAAGACGGTCGACTACTTCAAGGGCACCGGCCGCAGCCCGGCCGAGATCGAGGCCTTCGAGGCCTACTGGCGCGCGCAGGCGATGTTCGGCGTCCCCCAGCGCGGCGACATCGACTACACCGCCGTCGTCACGCTGGACCTCGGCACCGTCGTGCCCAGCCTGGCCGGGCCGAAGCGGCCGCAGGACCGCATCGAGATCACCCACCTGTCGCGCAGCTTCGCCGAACTGTTCAGCAAGCCGGTGGCCGAGAACGGCTTCAACCAGCCTGCGGCCAAGCTGGCGCAGGAATTCCAGACCACCTCCGGCATCCCGGTGAAGAACGGCGACGTGCTGATCGCCGCCATCACCTCCTGCACCAACACCAGCAACCCCGGCGTGCTGCTGGCGGCCGGCCTGCTGGCGAAGAAGGCGGTCGAGGCCGGCCTCAAGGTCTCGCCGCACATCAAGACCTCGCTGGCACCGGGCTCGCGCATCGTCACCGAGTACCTGCAGAAGGCCGGCCTGCTACCCTACCTCGAGAAGCTGGGCTTCAACGTGGCGGCCTACGGCTGCACGACCTGCATCGGCAATGCCGGCGACCTGACGCCGGAGTTGAACCGCGTCATCCAGGACAACGACCTCGTCTGCGCCGCCGTGCTGTCGGGCAACCGCAACTTCGAGGCGCGCATCCACCCCAACCTGAAAGCCAACTTCCTGGCCAGCCCACCGCTGGTGGTGGCCTATGCCATCGCCGGCACCGTCACGCGTGACCTGATGACCGAGCCGGTGGGGACGGGCGCGAAGGGCCAGCCCGTCTATCTCGGCGACATCTGGCCGACGAGCGACGAGATCCATGCGCTGATGAAGTACGCCATGGACCCGAAGGCCTTCAAGGACAACTACGACCAGGTGGCACGCCAACCCGGCAAGCTGTGGGACGCCATCCAGGGCGTGCAGGGCCAGGTCTACAACTGGCCGCGCAGCACCTACATCGCCCGCCCGCCCTTCTTCGACGGCTTCACGATGAGCCCCAAGGCGCTGGAGGCCGGCGTGCGCGGCGCCCGCGTGATGGCGCTGTTCGGCGACTCGATCACGACCGACCACATCAGCCCCGCCGGATCGTTCAAGGAGACGACGCCGGCCGGCAGGTTCCTCGTCGAGCGCGGCGTGCACAAGGCCGACTTCAACTCCTACGGCGCGCGCCGCGGCAACCACGACGTGATGATG
Source organism: Pelomonas nitida (assembly GCF_043555975.1). NCBI lineage: Bacteria > Pseudomonadati > Pseudomonadota > Betaproteobacteria > Burkholderiales > Sphaerotilaceae > Roseateles > Pelomonas nitida. The sequence goes on from NZ_JBIGIA010000009.1 coordinate 111,162, forward strand.
CGCGGCACCTTCGCCAATGTGCGCGTGAAGAACCTGATGCTGCCGCTCCGCGACGACGGCTCCCGCGTGGAGGGCGGCTTCACGCTGAAGGACGGCCAGCAGACCACCATTTTTGAGGCCGCCATGGCCTACATCGCCGAGGGCACGCCCACCGTCATCTTCGCGGGCGAGGAGTACGGCACCGGCTCGAGCCGCGACTGGGCGGCCAAGGGCACGCAGCTGCTGGGCATCAAGGCCGTCATCGCACGCAGCTTCGAGCGCATCCACCGCAGCAACCTCATCGGCATGGGCGTGCTGCCGCTGCAGTTCAAACCCGGCACCAGTTGGGAGGGGTTGGGCCTGGTGGGCACCGAGACCATCGACATCACACTGGCCGACGACATCCGGCCGCAGGGCGACGCCACGATGGTCATCACCCGGGCCGACGGCAGCACGCAGTCGGTCACGCTGACGCTGCGCATCGACACCGCCATCGAGGTCGACTACTACCGCCACGGCGGCATCCTGCCCTTCGTGCTGCGGCAGCTGCTGGCCGCCTGAGCAGCGGCGGCGCCGCCAGCGCCACCGATCGAAGCCCTAAGCCGATTCCGGGGACAGGATAGTCCCCGACCCGCAGCTCCTCGCGCCTTCACAGAATCCGGCGCGTCCTCAACCCAGCGCCCCGACCCGGGGCCACAGGAGCTTGCATGAAGACCTTGTTCAAGTTGACCGCTGCTGCCCTCGCTGTTGCCGCCACAAGCGCCAGTTATGCGGCCCCCTCCGGCGAATGCCTGGATGTGCGCCTGAGCAGCCCCGCCGCCGTCGTGAACGGCGATGTGGATGTCCATGTCGATGTGGCTGTGACCAACGTCTGCCGCAGTGCCGTGCAGGTGCTGCGTTGGCAACTGCCCAGCGAAAAGATGGGCGGCCCGCTGTTCCGCGTCACGCGCGACGACGTGCCCGTGCGCTACACCGGCGCGCTCATCAAGCGCACCGCGCCGACCGCCAAGGACTACGTCGAGATCGCGGCCGGCGCAACGCTGAACTACCGGGTCGAGCTGACCGGCCACTACGACTTCGGCAAGAACGGCCGCTACGCCATCGAGTTCCAGAGCGCCCGCGGCGCACAGGACTCCGGCGCGCAGGCCATGCGCAGCGCCTCGTCCCTGTACCTGTGGACGCAGAACCGCAACGAGAAGCTGGACGCCGAAGCCTCGGCCCCGCTGGCCACGACCGCCGCCACCGACGTGGGCACGGCCGCCGCCAGCATCACCTACACCGGCGCCTGCACCACCAGCCAGAAGTCCACGCTGGCCTCGGCGGTGTCGGCCGCCACCACCTACGCGGCCAACTCCGCCACCTACCTCAGCGGCACGCCGTCGGCGACGGCGCGCTACACCAGCTGGTTCGGCGCCTACACGCTGGCCCGCTGGAACACGGCCAAGGATCACTTCGTAAAGGCCCGCAACGCCTTCCAGTCGGCCGCGCTGACTCTGGACTGCAGCTGCAAGGAGACCGACACCTACGCCTACGTCTACCCGACGCAGCCGTACAAGATCTACGTCTGCGGCGCTTTCTGGAGCGCGCCGATGACCGGCACCGACAGCAAGGGCGGCACGCTGGTGCATGAAATGATGCACTTCAACGTCATCGCGGCCACAGACGACTGGGCCTACGGCCAGAGCGCAGCGCTGAGCCTGGCCAAGTCCAGCCCGACCAAGGCGCTGGACAACTCGGACAACCATGAATACTTCGCCGAGAACAACCCGGCCAAGAACTGAGTCCGCGCCGGCGCGACGCGGCGCCGGCTGCCTGGCGGTAGGCTTGCGGGCATGAACATGCTTGCGCCACTCCGCCGGGTTGCCGCTGCCGCTGCCGCGCTGCTGCTGGCGGCCCCGCTTTCCATGGCTTGGTCCATGTCGCCCAAGGTGCCCACCAAAGCGCCACCCAAAGCACCGCCACCAGCGCCGCGCTGCAGCTTCACCGCGCAGCCCGACGCTCAGGGTCAGGTCGTGCTGCACTTCACCTTGCGCAACGACGGCGCGAGCGAGCTGCGGCTGCTGCGCTGGGGCAGCCCGTTCGAAGGCGGCTGGTTCGGGCGGTTCGTGCGCGTCCACGCCGGCTCGAACGAATTGCCGTTCCAGGGCGCGATGCGCAAGCGCGGCGAGCCGGCCGCGAGCGACTACCTGCTGCTGCCCGCCGGGCAGCAGCTCGAGTCCACACTGACGCTCAACGAGGCCTTCGTGCTGCCGGCGGCCGGGTCGCTGAAGATCGGCGCTGCTTGGCGCTGGCACGACGTCATGACCGAGGACTCGCCACCGCGCCCACGATCGACGCACCAGGGTTTGGATCAGGACTGCGGCGAGGCCACGCTGACGCGCTGACGCGCTGACGCCCCGCGCCGAGGCCGTGGCGGCAACGGGCGCGTTACGCTGCCGGCCCTGCCATTCCGCCGCCGTTCTTCCATGCCCCGCCTTCCCGGTCTCGACCTGTTGCGCAGCATCGCCATCGTCTGGGTGATGTTCTTCCACACCTTCGTGATCGGCGGTCTCGGGCCGGACTGGCAGTGGCTGACCCGCTACGGCTGGATGGGCGTGGACATCTTCTTCGTGCTCAGCGGCTTCCTGATCGGCTCGCAGTGGCTGCGCGCACTGCGGCGCGGCGAACCGCCGGCACTACGCGACTTCTACTGGCGCCGGGCCTGGCGCATCTTGCCGGCGTTCTGGCTGGTGCTGGCGGTCTACCTCGCCGTCCCCGGCCTGCGCGAGGCGCGGGGGCTGGAGGCCTGGTGGCAGTTCGCCACCTTCACGCTCAACCTGCTCATCGACTACGGCCAGAACCAGGCCTTCTCTCACGCCTGGTCGTTGTGCGTGGAGGAGCACTTCTACCTGCTGTTCCCGCTGATCGCGATCGGGCTGTCGCGCCGCGCGCGCAGCGCTCATATCGCAGCGATCTGCGCAGCCCTCGTGCTCGGGGGCATCGCGCTGCGCGCCGGGGTCTGGCTACACGACGACGCGACACAGCCGCCCCGCCCCTGGTTCATCGAGGATCTGTACTACCCCACCTGGGCACGGCTGGACGGCCTGCTGGCCGGCGTGATGCTCGCCACCCTGCACGTCTACCGGCCCGCGCTGTGGGCACGGTTGCAGGCGCGCTCGACGCTGCTGCTGCTGGGTGGCCTGGCACTGGTGAGCGTGGCGCTGTGGTTGTTCAGCGACCGCACGGGGTTGACGGCCAACGCCGTGGGCTGGCCGCTGCTGTCGGCCGGCTTCGGCCTGGTGGTGCTGGCCGCGACGACGATGCGCCGTGCCTTGCCCGGCGTGGGCTGGCTGGCGGCCATCTCCTACAGCCTCTACCTGAGCCACAAGCTGGCAATGCATGCCGTGCACGAATGGCTGACGCCGGCGCTGCCACTGCAGGGGCTGGCCCTGTTCCCGGTCTACGCGGCGGTCATCCTGGCCGTGGGCGCGGCGCTGCACTACGCCGTCGAGCGGCCTGGGCTGCGGCTGCGCGATCGCCTCGGTGCGCTTGTCGGCGCCGGCCCACAAGACCGTCGGGCGCCCGGCTGACAGACGCCGGGCGGCGGCGCCACTACCGTGGCCGGGTGCCGATTGCCCGAACGACTGCATGACCTGGAACGAATTCCTGACCCGAACCTCGGCGGCGCTGCCCGACGTCGACTGGACCGAAATGCTGCCCGCCGTGCTGGCCGGCTTCATCACCGTGATCGTCATCAAGGCGGGGCTGCGGCTGGCCATCCAGCGGCTCGGCGCGCTGTCCCGCCGCACCACCACGCAGGTGGACGACGGGCTGGTGCGCGTGCTGGAACAAACCAACGCCGCACTCATCTGGGTGGTCGGGCTGCTGGTGGGGCTGGGCCTGCTGCCGCTGGACGACCGCTGGCACGGCCGCGTCTCGCAGCTGTGGTTCGCCGTCGTCGCCATCCAGTTGGGCCTGTGGGGCCAGCAGGCCGTGTCCCAAGGGCTGCAATACCAGGCGCGGCGCCAGGGCGGCGAGAGCGCCGCGGCACCCGCACTGTCGGCCTCGGCCACGCTGCTGGGCTGGGGCTTGCGTGGCGCGCTGTGGGTGGTGATCGCGCTGGCCGTGCTGTCCAACATGGGCGTGAACATCACCGCCTTCGTCGCCAGCCTGGGCATCGGTGGCGTGGCGCTGGCGCTGGCCGTGCAGAACATCCTCGGCGACCTGTTCGCCTCGCTGGCCATCGCGGTGGACAAGCCCTTCGAGGTGGGCGACTCCATCACCGTGGGCGACGTGACCGGCACCGTCGAGCGCGTGGGCCTGAAGACGACGCGCATCCGCAGCCTCGGCGGCGAGCAGATCGTCATGTCCAACGCCGAACTGCTCAAGCGCACGGTCGCCAATTTCAAGCGGCTGCAGACGCGGCGCGTGGCCTTCACCTTCGGCCTCACCTACGAGGCCTCGGCGGACGAAGTGGCCGCCGTACCGCCCATCGTGAGGGACCTCATCGAGGCCGACCCGCAACTTGAATTCGTGCGCGCGCACTTCAAGGGCTTCGGCCAGAGCTCGCTGGACTTCGAGGTCGTCTACCGCGTGCTGGACCCGAGCTACGACGTCTACATGGACCGCCAGCAGGCGCTCAACCTGGCCTTGATGCGCGCGCTGCGTGAGCGCGGCGTGAGTTTCTCCGTCACGGTGCCGGCGGTGAGCGTCGTCGCCGCCGCTGCGGCGCCGAGACAGCAGGTGGACGGCGTGGCGACCGCACAGCCGGTCGGCCGCGCCGGCCCGCAGCCGGCCACCGGCGCCTGACACCCGCGAGCTGCCGCGATGCACGGCACCGGCACGGCCGACCTGCTGACCGCCGCCGCCGCCGCACTGGTGGTGATCGCCATCATCGGCGCGCTCTACACCCACCGCTTCGGCCTGTCGCACCTGCTGGTGTTCCTGGTCGTCGGCATGCTCGCCGGCGTGGACGGGCCGCTGGGCCTGTCGTTTGATAACTACGCGCTCGCCGTGCATGTCGGCAACCTGGCGCTTGCGCTGATCCTGTTCGACGGCGGCCTGCGCACGCGCTGGCGGCAGGTGCGCGACGGCGTGCTGCCGGCTGGCCTGCTGGCCACGGCGGGCGTGGCAGCGACGGCCTGCCTGGTCGCGACGCTGGCCCACCTGGCGCTCGACGTGCCCTGGGCCCAGGGTCTGCTGCTGGGCGCGGCGGTGTCCTCCACCGATGCCGCCGCCGTGTTTGCGCAGTTCAGCGCCAGCCAGTTGAAGCTGAGCCCGCGGCTGACCGCGACCATCGAGCTGGAGTCCGGCATGAATGACCCGGTCGCGATGGTGCTGACGCTGGGGCTGATTGCCTGGATGGCCGCACCCGGCGCGGCGGACGGCCACGCCGCCTCGAGCCTGGCAGTGCTACTGCCGCTGCTGGCACAACAGTTGGGCCTCGGGCTGCTCGCGGGCGCGGCGGGCGGCTGGCTGCTCGCCGCCTGGCTGCGCCGTCTGCCCGTGACGGACGACCACGACGGCCTGGCGGCCCTGCTGATGGCCGCCACGGGGCTGCTGCTGTTCGCGGTGACGAATCGCGCCGGCGGCTCAGGCTTCCTGGCGGTCTATCTCGCCGGCCTGCTCGTGCGCCACCGCGCGGAGCGCCTCACGCTCATGAGCCTGCCCGGCCTCAACGGCTACACCTGGCTGGCGCAGGCGGTCATGTTTCTGCTGCTCGGGCTGCTCGTCACGCCGCACGAGGTCGGCCACCTCCTCGCACCAGGCCTGGCCGTCGCCGCCGGGCTGATGCTGCTGGCGCGGCCGGCCGCCGTCGTGGCCTGCCTCGCGCCGCTACGGTTCAGCTGGCGGGAACAGTGCTTCGTCGCGTGGTCGGGCCTGCGCGGCGGTGTGCCCATCGTGCTGGCGGCCTATCCGGTGATGGCGGGTGTGCCGGGCGCCTGGCGGCTGTTCGACGTGGCCTTCCTGGTGGTGGTGCTGTCGCTGCTGATCCAGGGCCCGACGCTGGCACCGCTGGCGCGGGCGCTCAAGCTGGTCAGGCCCTAGAAAACGCCCTGCTCGCGACGCGCCCCGGAGCGTCCCAGCCAGCGAGGCATCACTTCAGCTGAAGCCGATTCATCAGGTCGTACAAGGTCGGGCGGCTGATGCCCAGCAGTTCGGCGGCGCGCACCATGTTGCCGTCGGTGCGTGCCAGGGCCAGGATGACCGCTTGGCGCTCGGCTTGCTCCCGCACGGTGCGCAAGTCCAGCAGGTCGGCATCCGGGGAGGGTTCGAGGTCTTGGCGCAAGCCGAGATCGGCCGCCGTGATGCGGTCCTCCTCCGCCATGATGACCGCGCGCTTGAGCATGTTCTGGAGCTCACGCACATTCCCGGGCCAGCGATGCGCCTCCAACGCGCGCACCGCATCGTCGGCAAGCGTCGGCACTCGGCGCCGCATTTCCGTCGCAAACCGCCGCGCGAACGCATGCGCCAGCAGCACCGGGTCTCCCAACCGGTCCCGCAGCGGCGGGATGTCCACCACGATCTCGGCGAGGCGGTAGTAGAGGTCCTCACGGAAGCGGCCCTCCGCGATACGAGCCTTCAAGTCCTGGTGCGTTGCACCCACGACGCGAACGTCGATCGGGATCTCCTGCCGGCCACCCACGCGCTCGATGACCCGCTCCTGCAGAAAGCGCAGCAACTTGGCTTGCAGCGGCATCGGCAGGTCGCCGATTTCGTCCAGCATCAAGGTGCCGCCATTGGCCGTCTCGATCTTGCCCAGCGTCGACTTGGTGGCGCCGGTGAAGGCGCCGCGCTCGTAACCGAAGAGCTCGCTCTCCAGCAGCGTCTCGGGAATCGCGGCGCAGTTGATCGCGACAAAGCGCCCCTTGCGCTTGGACGCATCGTGCAAGCCCTGCGCCAGCACTTCCTTGCCGGTGCCGCTTTCGCCCAGCAGCAGCACGGTGGCGTCGCTGCGCGCGACCTTCTCGATCATGCGGCACACGCGCTGCATCCCGGGGTCACGCGTGACCAGCCCGGTAAAGACATCGCTGCCCTGCTGCATCTGCAGGCGCCGGTTCTCCTGCTGCAGCTCGTAGAGGCGGTAGGCCCGCTCGACGGTCAGCGCCAGCACATCGGGGTCTACAGGCTTGGCCAGGAAATCGTAGGCGCCCATGCGGATCGCCCGCAGCGCGTTGTCCTGGTCGTTCTGCCCGGTCAGTACGATGACCTTCACCGCCGGGTCAAGCTCGAGCAGCTTTTCCAGGCACTTGAAGCCCTCGGACACCGCATCCCGGTCGGGTGGCAGGCCGAGGTCCATCGTCACGACGGCAGGGCTGTGACGCCGAAATTGCAGCACCGCGCTGGCGACATCATCGGCCGTGACCGATTCGAAACGGTCCAGCGACCATTTCAATTGTTTTTGCAGCGCCAGGTCGTCTTCGACGATCAGCAGCGGCGCATGGCGTGTGGTGTTCATCGGACGTCGAGGACGGTCAGCGGTGCTTGCGTCTGCGCATGGAACAAGGGCAACAACAGGGTCACGGTGGTTCCCCGGTTCAATTCACTCTGCACGCTGATCTTCCCTCCTAGTTCCTGAATGTATTGATAGCTCTCGTGCGCCCCGATGCCCATGCCTGCGGCCTTGGTGGTCTGGAACGGCTTGAAGAGCCTGTTCTGGATGAAATCCTCGCTCATGCCGCAGCCGCTGTCTTCCACACGAACCCGTGCCTGACTGCCCTCGGCATCCAGCACGAGGCGCACACGGCCAGCCACGGGCGTGGCGTCGAAGGCGTTCTGCACGACGTGTCCCAGCACGCGTTCGACACGCTCGGCGTGCCCGCGCGTGCTCACGCCCGGCTGAAGTTCCAGCTCCAGCGCCCGCCCCTTGCCGGCAGCGGCTTCGGCCAGCCGCCTGGCAATCTGCTCCAGGTCGACGCCACTGGTCACACCGTGGGGCTTGTCGCCCTGCCGCAACTGAAGCATGAGCTGGCGCATCTTCTCGAGCGAGTTCTCCACGGTGTCCAGCATGTCCTGCTGGAACTCCGGGTTGTCGCGCAGCCGCTTGGCGTTCTTCATCATCAGCGACAGCTGCGTGACGATGTTCTTGAGGTCATGCACGACGAACGCCGACATGCGATTGAAGGCATCGAACTTGCGGGCCTCCAGCAGCGCTTCGGTGGCTTGCGCCTGCGCCAGATAGCCGGACGCCTGGCTCGCCGCCGTGCCCAGCAGGTCACGCACCTCCCAGTTGAGCTCGACGACGGTCCGCGGTCTGCCCAGCACGGCAAAGCCGATGAGCGCCTCATGAACCAGGAGCGGAACGATCAACCAGCAACGCGCCTCACCAGTCAACCAATCAGGCAGTTCGAGCCCCGGGTAGGCCTCGGGTCGCGCGCGCCACTGCTCGACGTCGATGATCCATGAGCGCCGGCTCAGAAACGAAGCCAGCGATCCATCGCGAGGCTCTGCGCCAACCTGGGCCGGCAGATTCCAATGCGCGACCTGCGTGAAATCTCCGTCGGCGGCGCGCTGCAGCCACAGCATGCCCGATGGGCTTTCCACCAGATTGCACAGCGCCCGCACGGCCGTTTCGGCCGTCAGCTCCGGCTCGACACTGCCAGCCAGCAGGCGCGTGAAGCGCAGCCACTCTTCACGGTAGTCGTAGCGATAGCTGAAGAAGTTCTTGCTGATGTAGACACGCAGTCGGGCGCGCATCGCGCCCGAAGCCAGCAGCAACGTGAGCAGCACCAGCGCCACGAACACGAGCGCGACGGAGAGCGCCCGCCCCCACTGCCCGCCCGTGAAGCGCACGTAATAGCCGACGCCGGCAACAACCAGCAGATAGCCGCCGATCAGCAGCAATGCTGCCGAATGAAAAATCGCCGCTCGCGAGACGTGCAACTTGCCTCGCCAATCGCCCTGGCGACGGGACGCGACGAACAACAGCGGCACCGCCACCGCATGAACCAGTGAACGAACGCTCACGGTGTCGCCATCGAAGCTCTGGAACAGCGCCGCCTGCGAGCCGACGAACAAATCGAACATGAAGATACCGCCCAGGCCGAGACAGAACGGCTTGGCGTTCCAGCGCGCATCGACTTCGGCATTGCGCAGCACCTGCTCGACGAGAACCAATCCCATCACCGCGAGCCCAAGCGCCCCAAAAGCGCGTGCGCGATCCAAGGTATCCACCGGCAACCATTCCGACGACACGATGAGCGCCAGCTGGCATGCGACGACCAGCCCGACCACCGAACGCACCCGCGCCAGACTGTGCCGCTGCGGCGGCGGCAACAGCATCAGCAGGAAGGCGAACCACAGTCCCAGGCGCACCACGTCAAGACCAGGAACGATCCACGAGGGCAGCCGGTCAGACCAGTGCCGCAGCCCGTCCCACAAGGAGAACCCCGCCCACAGGGCGCTGCCAGCCAATGCAGCCAGGAACAGCACCGCCAACGCTGACATGGGGACCAGACCACGCGCCAGTCGCTGGGCGAAGTAGACCGCCAGGACGCTGTACGCCGCGCAGCAGACCAGGTCGCCGACAGCATTCAAGGACGCGACGGAAGCGAGTGCCTCGAGCGCGGCTCCCAGGTCTGATGACGCAAGTTCAGAAGCTGGCATGAGAGGTCGAGACAGGCCGCAAGCCAGCTGGCGTCGATTGGCGCGCCCGCCCCAGCGCTAGACGGTCAGCGCGCACCCTTGCCAGTCAACACGACGGCGACTGTTTCCAGCAGGATCAGAAGATCCAGGAAGAGGGAATGGTTCTTGACGTAGTACAGGTCGTACTGAAGCTTTTCGACCGAATCCTCGATCGTCGACCCGTATTCATAGCGCACCTGCGCCCACCCCGTCACACCAGGCTTCACGCTGTGGCGAACGGCGTAGTAGGGAATCTTGCTGATCAATTCGTCGACAAAGAACTGCCGCTCAGGCCGCGGCCCGACCATGCTCATTTCCCCCCACAGCACATTGAAGAGCTGCGGCAACTCGTCGATACGCACCTTGCGGATGAACCGGCCGACACGCGTCACGCGATCGTCGTTCTTCGTAGCCCAGCGCGGCTTGCCATCCTTCTCGGCATCGGTCCGCATGCTGCGAAACTTGATGACCTTGAAGGGCACACCGTTCAAGCCGACTCGCTCCTGACGATAAAGCACCGGCCCACGCGACTCCAGACGGATGATCACCGCTGTCGCCAGCATGATGGGCCAGGTGACCGCCAGGATCAGTGCTGCGAAAACGATGTCGCAGACACGCTTGATCGCCGCGCGCAGCATGCCCTGGCTGAAGCCGTCCCCGAAGACCAGCCAGCCCGCATTGACATGCTTGATGTTGATCTGCGCAAGTGTCTTTTCGAAATGCGTGGCAATGTCGACCACGCGCACGCCAGACAACTTGCAATCCAGCAGCTGGCGCAGGGGCATGCTGCCGCCGCGCCGCTCGCTGAGCGCCACGACGATTTCATCGACGTTGTGACGCAGCGCGGCCTCGGTCAGGCTGCCGCCATCGTTGATGATGTCGGCCGGCGACACCTCATGGAGCTCCTCGTTGGGCCCGGCGTAATAGCCCACGATCTGCGCATGCGGATCGGATGCTCGAAGCGTATTGCCGACAGCACGTGCCGCAGGCCCGGTACCGAAGATGAGAATGCGGCTGCGCAAGCGTGCTTGCGCACTGGAGTGCGCCGCATAAACCCGGTGCACCATCACGGCAGCTACCGCCCCCATCGCGACGAGAGTCAGGAGATCGCGATGGCTGGTGTTCGACGGCACCAGGCTGAAAATCGCATAGGCCAGCGGCAAGCCGAAGAGCAGGCCGAACAGCGCCCGAGCGCAGGACTCGGTCACCGAGCGGTTGTGGACATGTTGGTAGAAGCCTGTCGCTGAATTGATGACGAACATGCAACCGGCAAGCGACAACCCATGAGACGCCGCGAAGGGCAGCACGGTCTGCGCCGACTCCCCCTGGCTCAGCACCACGGCAATGACGGCAAAAACAATCAGGCCCAGATCAAAAAAGACCTGAAGCAAGGTTTGCCTGTGCAGGTAATGGTTGAATATCCGAATCATTTACATCCCCGACCACGTCTGCTGGGTGTATTTCCTACCTGTATCGACCCTCGATGAACAATCCCGGCTCACGACCCTGATTTCGTTCACTCCGATACAAAGGTTGCAACAAAACCCCTATACAACAAACCGGCGACTACGGCGCAAATACCCCTGACAGCCCCCTGCTTGCCGCAGCAATAAACAGCACGACCCAGCTTCGATCGCGCCGGCATCATGCCGGCGCCATTCAGCGTTGAAAGCCCCCCGTTTGCAGGGGGGCTGCCCCTTGAATCCGCCTCTCCTTAACGCATCGATCCACCCGATCGCGCCCCGGTCATTTTCACGTGCCTGCGAGTAGACCCGATAACGTGCGGCACGCCCACGCTGCGAGCCAACAAAGCGTGCGGACCGCACGACGGCTCATTTCAACTGTTCAAGCGGGGCTTTGCAGCGCGGGACGCTCGCGAAGGTTTCACGCCGCCGAAAAATCAGTTTTCAGAAAATAATTGTAAATATCAACATCGCAGCAGCACCGCAGCTGACACCTTGCAGCCTGGCCATATGAAAAAACCCGCCGACAGCAGGTTCGGCGGGTTTGATATTGACACTGAGAGACGACACCAGCGGCCGTCTCAAGCCGATTGGCTCAACGCACGACGGCGATCTGCTCGCGGTTGCCAGCCTTGTACGTGTAGAGGGTCAGCGCGCCATTCTTGATGTCGCCCTTGCCGTCGAAGGCGATCAGACCCGTCACGCCCTTGTAGTTGGTCTTGGACAACTCAGGGAGGTACTTGGCCGGATCGGCGGACTTGGCGCGAACCATCGCATCGACCAGCACATTCACGGCGTCGTAAACATAAGGCGCATAAATCTGCACGTCGGTGTTGAACTTCGCCTTGAACTTGGTGCGGAAGTCATCCATGGACTTCTTGGCCTCGCCCTCCACGCCACCCGCCTCGGCGCAGACAACCTGGCCATCGGCCATCGTGTCGCCAGACAGCTTGGGCAGCGCGCCCGTGCAGATGCCGTCACCGCCCATGAACTTGGCTTCGATGCCCAGTTGCTTCATCTGGCGCAGCATCGGGCCGGCCACGGCATCCATGCCGCCGAAGAACACGACGTCAGGCTTCTTGGCCTTCAGCGTGGTCAGGATGGTCATGAAGTCGACCGACTTGTCGGTCGTGTGTTCCGTACCAACAACCACGGCGCCCTGGCTCTTGGCGCCCTTCTCGAATTCCTTGGCCACACCCTGACCGTAGGCGGTGCGGTCATCAATGATGGCAACCTTCTTGGCCTTCAGCGTCGTCGCGGCATAGCGCCCCAGCGTGCCACCGAGTTGGCCGTCATTGGCCACCACGCGGAACGTTGTCTTCAGACCGCGGCTCGTGAACTCGACAGCCGTTGCAGACGGGCTGATCTGCGGGATGCCAGCGTCGCTGTAGATCTTGGAAGCAGGGATGGAGGTACCAGAGTTCAGATGCCCCACAACGCCATTGACCTTGGAGTCCACCAGCTTGGAGGCGGCTGCCGTGCCCTGCTTGGGATCGGCGCCATCGTCTTCGGCCAGCAGTTCGAACTTGGCCTTCTTGCCGCCAATCATGACGCCCTTGGCGTTCAGTTCTTCGACCGCCATGCGGGCACCCATCTCGTTGTCCTTGCCCAGGTGGGCAATGGCACCGCTGGTGGGCCCGACGTGGCCGATCTTCACGACCAGCTCCTGGGACATGGCCGCGCCGCTGAGCAATGCGGCCGCTGCACCCACCAACACATTCAATTTGACTTGCATGGATCGACTCCGGTTTGGAAGAGGAGAGAGAAAAGAGACAGGCAACACTGTTGAGGTTTCAACGAATTGACCATATCCCAAATCACTGCCCCGACTCATCCGGGAAAGCGTGGTTCTTGGCAGCAAAGCGACGCTCAGCCGGCGGCCGAGAAGTGATCCAGCTTGGCGCCCGTCTGCTGATAGGCGCGGTAGCGTGTGCGACCCGCCTGCACGAGCGCGGGGTCGCGGCCCACCACCTCCAGAATGCGCTCAAACTCGAAGGCATCCCCGGGCAGGTCGGGAGCCAGGTTCAGCAGCAGGCCGCGGTGCGGCAGTACGGCCGCATCGGCCACGAGCAAGACCTCACCGGGCATCGGCGGCGTGACGCCGTCCCAACGCCGGTGAGGAATGAACTCGGCCGCATCAAAACTCCACAGCAGTTCGTCGAGCCGCGCCATCTGCGCCGGCGGCACGCGCACGCCCACCGGCTTGCCCGCCGCCAGCGCACGCCGGACCAGCCGGCAGGCAAAGTGCAACGGATCAGCCGCGTCGCTGTAGAAGCTGACCTGTTGGACCACTACTTCGCCTGGCCCAGCACGAAGTGGGTCAGCAGGCCGACGGGCCGGCCGGTCGCACCCTTGGCCGCGCCGCCCTTCCATGCGGTGCCCGCGATGTCCAGGTGACCCCAGCGGTACTTGCTCGCAAAGCGCTGCAGGAACTTGGCCGCCGTGATGGAGCCGCCCGCGCGTCCGGCGATGTTGGGGACGTCGGCAAAATTGCTCTTCAGGCCCTCGGCGTACTCGTCGTCCAGCGGCATGCGCCAGCATGGGTCGAGCACCGCGTCGCCAGCGGTGGTCAACGCGTCGGCCAGTTCGTCATCGCTGGCATACATGCCGCTGCGCACACCGCCGAGCGCGATGACGCAGGCGCCCGTCAGCGTCGCCACGTCCACGACGACGGCAGGCTTGAAGCGCTCTGCATAGGTCAGCGCATCGCACAGGATGAGCCGGCCTTCAGCATCGGTGTTCAGGATCTCGATGGTCTGGCCGGACATGGACGTCACGACGTCACCCGGCTTGACCGCCCGGCCGCTGGGCATGTTTTCGCAGGCCGCAACGATGACGACGAGGTTCAGCTTGGGTTTGAGTTCGGCGACGGCTTTCAGCGTGCCGATGACGCTGGCCGCGCCGCCCATGTCGAACTTCATCTCGTCCATCTCGGCGCCGGGCTTCAGCGAGATGCCGCCCGTGTCGAAGGTAATGCCCTTGCCGACAAGCACCACGGGTGGCACGGTCTTGGCCGCGCCGTCGTAGCGGGCGACGATGAAGCGCAGCGGTTCGTCAGAGCCCTGCGCCACGGCCAGGAAGCTCCCCATGCCGAGTTTCTCGACGGCCTTGCGGTCCATCACTTCGACCTTCAGGCCATGCGTCTTGCCCAGGCCCTGGACGACCTCGCCCAGATAGGTCGGCGTTGCATAGTTGGCCGGCCGGTTGGCACATTCGCGCGCCAGCTCGATGCCGGCGGCGATGGACTCACCACGCACCAGCCCCGACTTGGCGGCCTTCTGGTCTGCCTTGCCGACGAGCAGCGCCAGCTTGGCCAGCTTGGGCGCTTCCGGGGCGCTGGGCTTGGTGTAGCGGTAGATGTAGACGGCGTCGCTGCCGGCGATGGCGGTCTGCTCGGCAAGCGACTCGATCAGCGCCGCATCGAACCCGGCGAACACGACGGCCGCGTTGACGACGCCGCGCGACTTGACCTGCCCGAGCCCGGCCTGCAGCGCATTGCGCGCCGCCGCCAACGTTGCCTTGCCGCTGGCCACCAGCACCAGGCGCGCGGCCTTGATGCCATCGACGTGCGTCAGCGTGAGCGCCTGCCCGCCCTTCAGCGCGAAATCGCCGAGCTTGATGGCAGCCTGGGCCTGCTTGGCCACGGCGGCGTCCAGGCCCTGGGGCAGCGTGTCGCCGCCCAACACCACGATCAGAGCGTCCGCACCCACGGTAGCGAGAGCATTCAACTCTGCGGCTTGAACCTTGAAGTCCATAATGACTGGAAGTAGAAAGAAGTGCGTTTGATGTTATTCGATTCATCCACGCGATCAGAGTTGGCGAAGAGCTTCGGGGTCACGCTGGTGGTCATCCTGACCATCGTGCTCACGCTGACGCTGATCAAGATGCTGGGCCAGGCCGCCGGTGGCAACGTGGCGCCGCAGGACGTCGTGCTGCTGATGGGCTACACGACCATCTCCAACCTGGCCGTCATGCTGACGCTGTCGCTCTTTCTCGCCATCGTCATCACGCTCGGCCGCCTGTACCGCGAGTCGGAGATGACGATCTGGTTCGCCAGCGGCATGCCGCTCAAGCGCTTCGTGCGGCCGGTGCTGCGCATGGCCTGGCCCGTCCTGGCCGCCGTCGTCGTGCTGGAACTCATCGTCTGGCCCTGGGGCAATCAGAACAGCGCCGAGCTGCGCGACCGCTACCAGAAGCGCAGCGACCTGTCGCGCGTGGCGCCCGGCCAGTTCCAGACCTCACGCGACGGCAGCCGCGTGTTTTTCATCGAGCGCGACGGCGACAACGCCGCGACGGGCCGCAATGTCTTCATCCTCGCCAACCAGAATGGCCGCGAGTCCGTGACCACCGCATCGCACGGCCGCCTCGAGATGGAAGACAACGACCGCTTCCTCGTGCTGAACCACGGGCAGCGCAACGAGACCCAACTCAAGACCGGCGAGAAAAGCCTCGCCCGCTTCGAGCAGTACAAGGTGCTGACCGACACGCAGGTGCTCGCCAGCGGCAGCCAGTTGCCACCCAAGGCGATGGCGACGCTGGACCTGCTACAGCCGCCATCTGGCAACACCCCGGCGGATCAGGCGGCCTGGCGCAAGAACATGGGGGAGCTGGCCTGGCGCTTCGGGATGATTCTGGGCGCCGTCAACATGGCGCTGCTGGGCGTGGGCCTGTCAGCCTCCAACCCTCGCCGTGCAAGCAACTGGAACCTGCTGTTCGCGCTGCTGGCCTTCGTCGTCTATTTCAATCTGATCAATGTGTCGCAGTCCTGGGTGAATAACGGGCGCACCACGCTGCCGCGCGCATTGCTGGGCCTGCACGGCGGCGCCTTCGTACTGGCGCTGGCCATCATCTGGCTGCGTGACAACGGCAACCGCCTCTGCCTGCGCCGGCGCACCCCGGCGGTGACCGCATGAGAACCGTCCGCACCCTCCTCTACAAGGACATCGTCGGCTCCGTGCTGCTGGTGTTGCTGGGCTTCCTGGCCCTGATGTTCTTCAACGACTTCGTCGAAGAGATGGACCGCATGTCGCGCATCGGCGCGGGTGCCGGCAAGGCCGCGCTGTTGGCCGCGATGGAGATCCCGGGCAACTTCTACACGCTGTTCCCCATCAGCGTGCTGATCGGCTCCATCATCGCGCTGGCGCGGCTGGCGCAGAGCAGCGAGTTCACGATCCTGCGCACCGGGGGCCTCGGGCCGGCTCGCGCGCTGGGGCTGCTGGCGCGGCTGGCCGCACTCTTCGCGGTGCTGACCTTCGTCGTGGGCGATTACGTCACGCCTGAATTCGAGCGTCAGAGCGACGACATGCGAGCGCGTTTCACGCGCAGCGCCAACCCGCCGCAACGCGGTGCCTGGCTGAAGGACCATGCCTACATCGACGGCCAGGAGCGCAGCTATTCGGTGAAGGTAGGCCGCGTGGGCGCGGGCGGCGAACTGGGCGACGTGCGCATCTACGAGTTCGACCCGCAAGGCCGCCTGATCACGCGCACCGAGGCCAGCAAGGTGGATGTGGACGGTCAGGGGCTGTGGCACCTCCAGCAGGTCAAGCGCACGATCTGGGAGCCACTGACGGACGTGGCCAGCGGCGCGGTCGGCGACGTGGTGGTCAAGGAGCAGCAGTTGCCGCAGTCGACCTGGCAAAGCTCGCTGCATGCGGGCGTGATCGCCGCGGCCGTGCTGCCGGCGATGTCCATGTCGACGATGGAGCTGTACCGCTACACGGAGCACCTGTCAGCACAGGAGCAATCCGCCCAGGCCCACAACATCCAGTTCTGGCGCAAGGCGCTCTACCCCTTCGCCTGCTTCGTCATGGTGGCCCTGGCACTGCCGTTCGCCTACCTGCACGGCCGCTCCGGCGGCATCAGCCTCAAGGTGTTCGGCGGCATCATGCTGGGCATCAGCTTCGTCGTGCTGAGCAACGTGGCCAACCACCTGGGCCTGCTGAAGAACTGGACACCCTGGGTGGCGGCCGCCGTGCCCAGCCTGCTCTACCTGGGCTTGTCGATGGCGGCCTTCGCGTGGCTCGTCCGGTACCGCTGATGGACGGCCTGCTGCTCTTCGCCCATGGCGCACGAGATCCCGCGTGGGCCCGTCCGTTCGAGGCCGTCGCCGAGCGCCTGCGTGCTGCCCGGCCAGGCACGCCACTGGCGCTGGCCTACCTCGAATTGATGTCGCCCGGCATGGAAGACGCTGCGGCAGCACTGGTCGCTGCCGGCTGCACGCGTGTGCATGTGCTGCCCCTGTTCCTCGGCACAGGCGGGCACGTGCGGCGCGATGTTCCCTTGCTGCTGGCGGCCCTGGCCGAACGTTTTGGCAGCACCGTCGAATGGCGGCTGCATGCGCCGCTGGGCGAGCAGGACGCCGTGCTCCACGCGATCACGCAGACCTGTCTCAGCGTCCTCGAATGAGCCTCTCCGTCCACGCCCACGCCGGCGCCGCGGGCTGCCTTGCGGTGGCGTGCAGTCACGCCTGTGCAGCCCACCGCGCGCCACCGACATGAACCTCCACCAATTCCGCTTCGTCCAGGAAGCCGCCCGTCGCAACCTCAACCTGACCGAGACGGCCAAGGCGCTCTTCACGTCGCAACCCGGCGTGTCCAAGGCCATCCTCGAGCTGGAAGAAGAGCTGGGCGTCGACATCTTCTCGCGCCACGGCAAGCGCCTGCGCCGCATCACCGAGCCCGGCCAACAGGTGCTGGCCTGCATCGAGATCATCCTGCGCGAGGTCGCCAATCTGAAGCGCATCGGCGAGGAGTATTCGCGCCAGGACAGCGGCACGTTCTCCATCGCCACGACCCACACGCAAGCCCGCTACGTGCTGCCCGCGCCGGTCGCGCAGCTGCGCAAGACCCTGCCCCAGCTGCGCATCAGCCTGCACCAGGGCAGCCCCGACCAGGTCGCCCGCATGCTCATCGACGAGACCGCCGACCTGGGCCTCGCCACCGAGTCGCTCGCGCAATACCCCGAGCTCGTCACCCTGCCCTGCTACGAATGGCAGCACGTCATGGTGGTGCCGCGCGAGCATCCGCTGGCCAGCGTCGAGCGCATCAACCTCGAACAACTGGCCGCCGAGCCGCTGGTGTCCTACCACCCCAGCTTCACGGGCCGCACGCGCATCGACAAGGCCTTCGCCGCGCGCCATCTCACGCCTAACATCGTGCTGGAGGCCATCGACTCCGACGTCATCAAGACCTATGTGCGCCTCGGCATGGGCGTGGGCATCGTCGCGGAGATGGCGATGCGAGAGGAGCCCGCGCAAAGCGACCTCGTCGCCCGCCCGCTGGGCCCGCTGCTCGGCAGCAACGTGACGCGCATCGCCTTCAAGCGCGGCGCCTATCTGCGCAACTACGTCTACAGCTTTGCCGAGCTGCTGGCGCCTCGGCTGAGCCGCAAACTCATCGAGAAGGCGATGAGCGGCGACGCCGACGACTTCGAGCTGTAGAACGGCAGCCGCCGCTCAGACACCGCCCAATCGCGAATCCAGCGGCAGCATCAGATCCACCTGGTCGCCGCGTTGGCCGGCCTCGAACAAGTCGCGCGCCACGCTGTAGAGCATCAGCAGATCGCGGAAGGCCGGCAGCTCGAAATGCGGGACGCCGGGGCCACCACCACGAGCCACCAGCTCCTGAACCAGGCGCAGCGCCGCTGACGGGTCGCTCCAGACCACCTGCAGATGGGCGATCACGCTGGTACAGGCATCCAGGCCACGCCCACGCGACAGACTCAGCGACCAGGACGGCGCCTGGATGCGGAAGCGCTGCTCGTACTGCCGCGTCAGCTCAGCAAACACTGGCTGGTCACCACGCTGCTGGCAGATCTCCATCAGCATCAGGTAGACCATGGCGCCGGCATCACCCTTGATCAGTCGGTTGGCCAGCAGATCAGCGGCGGCATCGTGCTGACCCAGCAACTGAAGGAAATCGGCCTGCTGCTGCAAGTCCAGCAGTTCTGCCGCCACACCGGGGTCGACCGCCTCCAGGGCCGGCCCGAGGTCCTGGGGCGCCGGCGCCCAGGGCATCGGCTGGGGTTGCGGGCGCGTCGAATTCGGCAGGCCTTCATCCGGCGCGACGGAGAACGCGAACCCAGCTGAAGCCTGAACCGACGTTGCGCCGCCCTCGGTCGCATGCACCGTGCGCCAATGGGCCGCATCGCGGCGCGAGCGCTCGTCAAACCAGCGGCTGCCATAGAACGCCGCCGCCCCGGCCAGCAGGCCCAGCGCCAGTGTCAGCAGCCAGGTCAGTGGATCCTCATACGGCGGCACAGCGCCGGGCTCCGACGCCGCCATGGCCGGCGCGGAGGCTTCGCGCGCCACGGCCGGCACCGCCGACGCCGATGCCACGGCTGTCGCGGCCGAGGCGGATGCCGATGCCGGTGCTGCAGCCACCGCCGCAGCTGCGGAAGCCGCGTTGGCACGGGCCCGCACGCGCGCTTCCAGCTCAGCCCTCAGTACAACGACGCTCTGCTCCAGCAGCGTGATCTGCGCCTCGAGCTCGGGCGAGTACACCTCGTCAGCGCCATTCGCGGCGTCGGCCGAGGGCGGGCGCGGTTTCGGCCGGCCGGCTTGCACCGTTGGCGCCTCCAGCACGAGCCGCGGGCCGGCGGCCTGCGGCTTCGGGCGAGATCGTTGTCGGCTCGCCGGCGAGGCGGCCGACGCGGCACGCGCAGGTGCCGAAGCTGCCATAACCGCGGCGGGTGGCACGGTGGCTGGCGCAACGAGTGGAACGACGGATGGCACGGCGCGCGGCACGGGGTACGCCATCGCCGGCGCGACGCGCTGGGCGTCGGCCGAGTTGGCCGGCTCGATCACGACCTGGAACTCACGCGTCAGCTGCACCGGGCAACCCACGGCCAGCGTGACGCGCAGCGCCGGCGCTGCAATGGGCTCGAGGCTCTGCAGGCGGATTTGCTGCCTGCCCGGCTCGCCTTCGAGCTGCGTGCGCAGCAGCCCGGCAGGCACGCGGGCCTCCCCGGCCGACACCTCCGCGCGCACGCAGCGCTCGGGCACTCGTTCGCCCGGCGCGAGGCTGAGCGGAAAGCTGAGATCCAGTGGCTTGCCCAACGGCGAGTGGACCTGCGGCCGCCCCAGGCCCATCGCCTGGGCATTCAGCGACAACAGACCCAGCGACAGCGCCACGGCGGAAGCAAGGACGACCAGCAACGTCGGGCGCGGGGCCGAGGAAAGCATTGACGGCGAAAAGCTAGCGGTACAGTTGAACGAGGGGAGACGGCGCGGACGACTCTAGCATGGGGTGCGCAGCTGGCCGCTGCACAATGCGCCAGCCATGAACGCCCTCGCCCTCACCCCCGAAGAGCGCCAGCAGATCGACCAGGGTCCCTGGTTCTCGCGGCTGTCCGAGTCGCTGCGCCAAGACATCCTGCAACGCGCCTTCGTGCGCCGCCTCCCTGACGAGACGATGCTGTCGCACCGCGGCGAACCGGCAGAGGAATGGTCGGCCGTTGCCAAGGGCGCGGTACGCGTCAGCTCGGTGTCGCTGGCCGGCAAGCAGATCTCGCTGACCTATGTCGAGCCGGGCACCTGGTTCGGCGACATCGCCTTGTTCGACGGTCTGCCGCGCACACACGACGCCTATGCCCACGGCGAGACCACGCTGCTGTGCGTGCGCAAGGCCGACTTCCGCGAGCTGCTGCAGACGCACTCCGAGCTCTACGACGCCCTGCTGCGACTGAACTGCCGCCGGCTGCGGCTGATGTTCGACATGATCGAGGACCTCAGCACCCGCCCGCTGGCCGCGCGACTGGCCAAGCAGGTGCTGCTGCTGGCCCGCTCCTACGGCGTGCAGGAGGGCGACGAAATCCGCATCGGCCTGCAACTCGCGCAGGAAGACCTCGCACAGCTGCTCGGCGCCTCGCGCCAGCGGGTCAACCAGGAACTCAAGGCCTTCGAGCGCGAAGGCGCCGTGCGCGTGGAGCCCACGCGGCTCGTCGTGCTGAGCCGCGACAAGCTGCTGGCCGCGGCCAGCCGTTGAAAACCCTGCGTTGACGCCCCCGGCGCGCGTGCGGCGCCGCCGCCAACAGGCCTGACGCTGGCGCGACAACACGCGTCAGCACTGGCCCGCAGAATGCGCGCATGGACGCATTCACCGGCACCCGCCCCCTCTCCCAGCCGCTGGACACCGCCGCCCTGGGCGCCTGGCTGAGCGCCCATGTGGACGGCTTCGAAGGCCCCGTCACCGTCGAGCAGTTCAAGGGTGGCCAATCCAACCCGACCTACCTGCTGACGACGCCCGGGACCCGCTACGTCATGCGCAGCAAGCCGGGGCCGGCGGCCAAGCTGCTGCCATCGGCGCATGCCATCGAGCGCGAATTCCAGGTCATGGGCGCACTGGCTGGCACCGACGTGCCGGTGCCGGCCATGCGCGCGCTGTGCGAAGACGAAGGCGTGATCGGGCGGGCCTTCTATGTCATGGAATTCATGCCGGGCCGCGTGCTGTGGGACCAGGGCCTGCCGGGCCTGAGCCAGGCCGGGCGTGCCGCGCACTACGACGAGCTGAACCGCGTCATCGCCGCACTGCACCAGGTGGACGTCAACGCGGTGGGCCTGACCAGCTACGGCAAGCCCGGCAACTACTTCGACCGCCAGATCGCCCGCTGGAGCAAGCAATACCTCGCCTCCGTCACCGACGCCAACCCGGCCATGGACGCCTTGCTGGACTGGCTGCCGGCGCACATCCCCGCGTCGGCCCGCGACGAGCGCGAGGTGAGCATCGTCCACGGCGACTATCGGTTGGACAACGTCGTCTTCCACCCGACCGAGCCGCGCATCATTGCCGTGCTGGACTGGGAGCTGTCGACGCTGGGGCACCCGCTCGCGGACTTCAGCTACCACTGCATGAGCTGGCACATCACAACCTCGGGCGCCGCCCGCGGCCTCGGTGGGCTGGACCTGGCCGCGCTGGGCATTCCCGCAGAGCGCGACTATGTGCAACGCTATTGCGAACGCACCAACCGGGCGGATGTCGGTGCCGTCATGGCGGACTGGAACTTCTACCTGGCCTACAACCTGTTCCGCATTGCGGCCATCGTGCAGGGCATCGCCAAGCGCGTCGTCGACGGCACGGCGTCCAGCGCGCAGGCGGTGGAAACCGCCAAGAGCGCCCGGCCACTGGCCGAACTCGCCTGGCGGTTCGCCCAGCAGGCGTAGCCGCCCCCAGCCTTCAGAGATCGCCCGGGCGGCTCGAAGGCATCCAGGCAAACGAGGTTGTCGTGGGCCAGGCGCCGGAGTCCGCCAGCCGGCCGCTCACACGCATCGCGGCATGCGCCGCAGTCTCCAGCAGCCGCACCAGCGCCTGCACCTTGGGCTGATCGGCCTCGGTCATCTGCGTGCGCAGATAGACATTGCCCCGCATGCACATGAGCACGAAGGGATGGCCCTCGGGCAGCAGATCCTCGCTGGCCTGCGTGAGTGCATCACTGAGTTCCCCATCCACCCACGCCGCGGTGACCTCCTTGGTCACGCCAAGCACGCCATAGCGCTGGCGAACGAGCGCTGAGGCCGCATTGGTGAACTTCGGGAACATGACCAGCCAGCGCATCTCCTCGGGCGTGTCCATGTCGACGCGCGTCTTCAGGGTGTCGGTGTAGGCCTCGAAGACGACGCGCTCCAGCTCCTCCATCAACGAGCGGCACAGCACCATGGTCTGCATGTCGGGGTGCACCCCAACCTCACAGCGCATGCGCAGCTCGGTGCCGGGCAAGTAGTTGCGCTGCGACACCCCCCACTCCACGCGCAAGGCGCCGACAGACGCGTCAGGCTGCTCGATAAGAAAACCATCGCCATCCCGGCTCAGCGTGAACGTGCCGCCGCGCGCTTCTACCCACTCCTGGATCGGGCGCCACCGCGCGGCGTTGGCGCGGGTCACGAGCCAGTGCTTGACTTGCTTTACGAGCATGGGTCGAGAGAATGAAAAAGATTGCCGTTACAGGCGAGAAATGATCGAAGTGTATGCATGACCTCAGCCGGCACGCACATAAAGTGCGCCTCCCGGCGGCGAACGTGCCCCCGCCCGGTTCCGTCCTTCTACCTCAGCGCGGGCAGGCCGTTGTCCCCTTCATTGCCCTGAATCGCCACGGCTGATGTCGGCCATCATCGCCCTGGACGGCCGCGACGGCCAGATCATCGCGCCGTTCGAACACGGCTCCGTCTTGTCTTGTCTTAGCTCGCCGGTTGGCACGGGGCGGATGACAAAGCATGGCAAGCGTCATTTGGACAACAGCACGTGAACCAGCGCTGAGCATCAAGGTGGGCTGAGGTGCTGGGCCCAGGTGGCGTGAGCCTGGCTGGTCAGCTCGGACTTCCAGCCTTTGTTGGGATCTCTTGTCAGCGCATTGCCCACACCTGCCAGACCGGTGACCAGCAGGCCGTTCCATTGCGCCTTGAACAGCGCCATCGCCTTGCGGTTCAGCGCCTCGGCTTGGGTCTTTTTCGCGGGGCCCGAGGCAATCTTCCGCGTCGCTGCAGCGCGCTGGCGCTTCGTAGCCTTGCTGGACCCGAAGAACTGGCCACCCAGTTCCTCGCCCACCGCCGCAAACAGGTTGCTGCGCCGCACATGCGCGTTGACCTCGTCGACGGTCTTGCCAGAGTCCGGCGCGCGGCCGACCACCGAGAAGTTGGACGCCAACTTCCCCGCCGATGCCGACGCACGCAAACCCGCAGCCGGCATGGCCACGGTACCGCCGATTTCCGCGCCATCAGCCCGGGTGTCCAGGGATTCGCCCTTGTCGGCCAACTTCTGGGCCTCCTTGATGACATCCGACAACGCGACCGGCTGATGCGCGGCGTCGTGCACAGCCGACTTCAGCCAGATGGCAGACAGGCCCTGCCCACCCGACTTCAGCGCCGTCATCCTGGCCTTGCCGAAGCTAGCCATGCGCTTGCCCAGGTCGGGATGAACCGTCTTGATTGGCGTGGCAGCTGCCTCGAAAAACTCGCCCATAGCGCCCAGCAGGATTTTCTGCGGCACGTGATGAGATTCGCCTTTGGCCCTCCTCACCTTCACGGGCTTGGGCACCGTGTGCGTGCCAACGGCCCATTCCGCCGACTGCTTGCTGATCTTGCCCTTCTTGGTCGGATTGGCCTTGTAGGACCAAAAGAATTCAGCCCCCTGCTTCTCCACGCTCAGCGACGTGAACACCGGATGCGCCCGCTTCACTGCCGCCATTTCCTCGTTGAGCACATCGGATTCCGCGACGCCATCGGCGTACTTCGCGGCCACCGCCTGGATGGCCAGTTCGCCCGCATCGATCTTCTTTTGCTTGTCCGGGTCCAGGCTCTTGCTACCACCGCCAAACAACTTCTTGACGACCCCGACGATCTTGGCGATGACCTTGTCGATCGCCGCATCCACCTTGGCCTGCACCTTCTTGATGAAGCCCTGGATCTTCTCGCTGATGCCCGACAGCCCGAGCAACCGGGCCAGGAAGCCGATCAGGACCGGGATGGCCGAGGCCAGGGCGGTCTCGATGCCCTTGATGGCGCCGCCGATCGCGCCCGTTGCGATCGCGTGCACGGAGTTGATGACCGCCTCGACCAGCGCCATGATCTGCTGCGCCTTCTCGATGACGAACATCACCACGTTGTAGATCGCAAGGATGGCCTGGATGATGGCGCCGGCCGGGTTGAACATGGACACGATCTTGGTGATGGCCTGCTTGACGACGGTCTCGATGAGCCAGTCCTGAATCGCACCAATGACCATGTCCTTCAGGCTGGACAAGTCCTCCTTGACCTTCTCCCACAGAGCCGCCACGCCGCCCTGGAACAGCGCCTGCACATACTCGGCCACCTTCTCGATGACGGTCACGGCCGTCTCGCCGATGAGCTTGACGGCCTTGGCGCGCAGCTTGGGATAGGTGATGCCCAGCACGTCCAGCACGAGCTTGAACACCGACATGATGCTGAGGTCAGCCGGCAGCGCGATGCCCATGGCCGCCAGTGAGCCGAGCAGCCACTTGAAGAACCCGTCACGCAGGTGCTTGCCGATGGCACCCAGGAAGGCGTTGAAGCCGCCCTTCACCGCAGCGATGAGGTTGCCGAGGAAGCCGATAGGGTCGTCCAGGATCAGCTGAATGGTCTCCATGCCCTTCTTCAACAGGCCCAGCAGCTTGGCCTTGAACTCCATCAGCGCCTTGACGATCTCGCCCAGCTTGTCCAGGAAGCCCGACATCAGCCCCTTGTTCTCCTCCTGCATCTGCTTCAAGGCCTCGTCGGCCTTGTCGAAGGCCTCCTTGTATTTCTGGGCCAGGCCGGCGGCGATCTCGTTCTTCTTGCTCTCGATGCCCTCTTCCAGCTCCTTGAAGCGATCGTTCACCGCCGTCTCGGCGGCCTTGCCGGCGGCCTGCAGGTTGGCGGGCAGGCTGGCCACATAGGCCTTGATCTCGGCCTGGCCCGCGGCCACCTCGGCCTTGGCCTCGGCCAGCCGCTTCTCCACCAGCGCCGCCACACGGTCGATCAACGCATCCATGGCCCGCGTGAACACCGCGCGGCCCTGCGTGTAGAACACGTTGACTTCGTCGGGCAGGTTCAGCACCGCGTCCCGCAGCCAGCGCGCCAGGCCCACCAGCGGAATGCTGAGGTAGCGGCGCACCTTGTAGTCGAAGAGCAGGTCGTCGACATAGGTCTTCATCTGCGCGATGGCCGCATCCACGCCGGGGTCGAAGATGGCCGACACCTCGGCGTCCAGCCCGCCCAGCTTGGTCTCCACGCGGGTCTTGGTGCGCGTGTAGATGCCCTCGACGGTGGCCGCCACCTTGGCGCGCTCGGCCTCTTCCTTGGCGGCCTGCTGCTGCTGGCGGGTCAGCACCTTCGCATTGCCCGCGCCTTTGCGTCCGGCCATCAGCAGCGCGCCCGCACGCGCATTGCCCGCTGCCTGTGCGCCAGCCTTGGCCAGCACGCCGGCCTCCTTGGCGCGGAAGGCGGCGGGCGCCTTGTCTGCCTGCGCGGCCACCTTGCCCTTGGCGTCGGCCACGGCCGTGAAGCGGGGGTCGTTGGCCTTGGGCAGGCTTTCGGGCTTGATCTTCTCGTCCTTCAGCGCCTGCTCGGTGTCCTGCTTGGTCTCCTGCAGCGACACCTCCTGCGCCGTGGCCGGCAGCGGCATGGCCTGGCCACCGGCGATGGGCGGCGCAACAGCGCCGGGCTCGGCCGGCAGCGGCGTGGCGGGCTGCTCCGGAATGGCGCCGGCATCGGGCGGCTTCTTCGTTGCCTTGTCGACCGGCCCGGTCGCCGCCTCCTTCTGCTGCGACACGCCACCGCTGGCCGCGCCCTTCATCTGCCCCTGGGCGCCGCCGCCCATGAACTTCTCGGTGTCGCCCAGCGTCTTGGGCATGGCCTTGTCGATCTCGGCGCGCAGCAGCGCCTTGAAGGACGTGGGCGCTGGCTTGGGCGCGGGTGCTTCCTTCACCGCGTCGACGACCTTGGCCTTGGCGGCGGCCAGGCGCTCGTTGGCCGGCGGTTTTGTTGATTTGCTGGCTTGCTTGGCTTTAGTCGCTGCCGTGGGGTGTTGCTTGAGCTTGGTCGCTGCCGACTTGGCCTGTTCGGCGACGGCGACGAAGCGGGGGTCGCTCTTGGGCTTGGCGACGCGAGGGGCGAAGGAGCGGGGCGCGAGCATGTCAGCAGCTTGATTGCTTTTGCGAAGAACCTGTTGGACGCGGTGCTGTGTTGCCGGGACTCCCGGCAATGCACCGAGCAAACACACGCCCGGCAAAAGCAATCAAAAGGCCAGACCCGCGCAACACGTCACAGCCCCTTCAACGGGCACAACCCGCCACTGCGCCGGTACTCCCTCTGCAACGCATCGAGCAACAGCTCGGCGCCCACGACGCCGTCGCGCGACAACGCGGCCGACACCGCATCCAGCACCACATTGCGCACCTGCCCCCCCGCCAACGTGCAAGCCTCCGCCACCGCCCCCAACTGCGCGGCGGTCAGCCCATGGTCCTCCGGCAGATGCGCCGCCCACAGCCGCAGCCGCTCGCCCACCTCCGGCGCGCGGAACGGGATGACGAAATCGAAGCGGCGCATGAAGGCCGAGTCGATGCGCGCCTGCGCATTCGTCGTCACGAGCACCAGGCCCTGGTGGCTCTCCAGCCGCTGCAACAGGAAGTTGGTTTCCAGGTTGGCGTAGCGGTCGTTGCTGGACCCGACCTCCGTGCGCGGCGCGAGCAGCGCGTCACCCTCGTCCAGCAACAGCATCACATCCAGCGCCTGCGCGGCCGACAGCAGCCGGTGCAGGTTGCGCTCGGTCTCGCCGATGTATTTGCTGACCACGGCCGACAGGTCCAGCCGATACAGCGGCAGCCCCAGCTCGCAGGCCAGCACCTGCGCGGCCAGCGTCTTGCCCGTGCCCGACGGGCCGGCCAGCAGCGCCCGCACGCCCGCATTCAGACGCGCAGCAAACGCCGCCGGCAGCGCAGCGCGCAAGCGGTCGCGCTGCTGGCAGCGCGCCGCCAGCGCAGCCAGGTCGCGGGCCAGCCCGTCATCCAGCACCAACGCCTCGCGCGGGGCCTGCGCCGGGTCCAGCCGCTGCGCCAGCCGGGCCAGCCCGGCCGCGCCACCGGCAAGTGCGGCGTCACGCAGGGCCGCCTCGTCGCCCGACTGGGCCTGCATCAGCGCCCGGTGCAGGTGGCCGCAGGCCAGGTGCAGCCGCGCCGCCAGCCCCGCCGCGTCCGGCAGACCGGGCCGGGCCTGCTCGATGAGCGCCAGCCGCTGCTCGAACGCCGGCAGCGGCAGCGAGACCACCAGCGTCTGTGCCGGCAAGCCCTCCAGGCCGTCTTCGTCAGCGGCCACCACCGCGAAGTCCGACACCAGCGCAGGCAGCCGCAGCGCCTCACCGGGCGAGGCCTCCACGCGCAGCAGCGGCAGCGCACCACACAGGGCGGCCAGGGCCGCCAGCGTGACCGGCGCGGCGCTACCGGCCTCGAGTCGGCATTCGAGCACCGGCCGCCCCTGCGCGCGGGCCAGCGCGGCGACGAGGCTGCCACGGCCGTTGTGCTCCGCGCCCCGCACCAGCAGCGGCTGGCCAGGCTGCCAGCGCGCCAGCCGCTCGTGCGTGGCATCGGCAAGCACCAAGGCCTCCAGCGCCGGGGCGGCCTCGGCCGAGCGCAGCCGCAGGCCTGGTGCGGGCTCATCGAACGGCTCGCCACGCAAGGCCGCCCAACACGCCTCGTCAACCTCAAAGCGCTGCGCCGCACGCGACTGCCCGGCATGCTCGGGCTTCAAAACGCCGGTCAGCAGCAACGCCCGCAGCGCCGGCCTCAGCCCCTGGCCGGGCAACGTGCCGAAGGCCTGCTGCAGCCAGGCCGGGCCCGGCTGGCTGCCTTCATCGCCCAGCACCTGGTTCATCGCCTCGAACAGCGGGCCGAAGCGCCGGTCCTCCTCGGTCAACCCGTGCACCAGCCACAACTCCACCGCCTGCTCGGGCCAATTGCGCGCCAACGCGGCCAGCCGTGGATGCGGCGGCGCCTCATCGGGCAGGGCCTCGAATGCCGCGACATACCCCAGTGCGAAATCGAAGCGCGCCTCGACCTCGTCGTCGCCCAGCAGCTCACGCGCATGCAGCACGACGCGCCAGGCCGCCGCCAGCAGCAAGGCGCGCAACGCCGTGGCGGCCTGCGGCCAGAGTTCGGGGGAGGGATCGGCCCGCATCAGCTGTGAAAGACGAAACGCAAGCTGCAGCCCGAGGCCGGCAGCCAACCCGGATCGCGGTCCAGCCCGGCCAGCCGCCAGGCCACGTCGTGGCTGGCGAGGTCGAACTCCGCCACCCACTCCGCCTCGCTGAGCCACAGCTGCGCGGGTCGCGGCAGCACCAGCGCCCGCGCGAACGCCCAGGAGCGCCGGCCCAAGCGCCGCGACAGCCGCCGGCGCAGACCGCGCGCGTAGGCCGCCAGCCACTGCGGCCAGGGTGCCGCCGCCACCCCAGGCGCAGCCGGCATGTCGACGGGCGGCGGTGCAGCGGCGCCGCGCTCGGCCAGCACCAAAAGCAATGGATCCGGCGGCAGCCGCCAGGCGGCGGCCAGCGCGGCCAGCATGGCCCACAGGGGCACGGGCAGCCCGGGGTCGCGCGGGCGGGTGAAGTCCGGGTACAGGCCATCCTCCAGCAGCGCATTCACGACGAAGAGCAACGGTGCCACATGGCTGTGCAGCGCCTGGGGCCAGGGCCATGCCGGCAAGGCGGCGTCGGCAGCGGCCGGCTGCAATCCCATCGCAGCAGGCAGATCGGGCGGTTGCGGCACCCGTGAGCGCGCGGCCGTCGGCGCCGCCGGCGCCGGGCCCTGCGCGTCGTGCGGCGCCTGTGGCTCCGCTGGCAAGGCTGCTGCGTTGCCCAGGGCGTGCGCCGCAACGCCCGGCGGCCTGGTGGCCTCGACGGGCGCCTGCGCCGCAACCGGCTCGCGCCACCCCCGGGTGCTCGGCGGCGACAGCGCGCCGGCCCCGCTGGGGCGAGGGCGAACCGGGCCGTCTGGCGCCTCCTGCGGCCTTGCGGGCCGCTGCATCGGTGCTGGCGCCTGCGGCGCCGGGCCTTGCAGCGGCTCGCCTGGCTGCGGCGCGGCCGCCGCCGTGGCCCGCTCAGGCGGCAATGCTGCGGCAGGCGCGGCAGTCCGTTGGCGGGGCCGCGACCCTGCGCCGGGCAGCGGCGCGACCTCACGCGCCCGCCGAGCAAGGACGCGCGGCGCATCGGTGCGCGCAAGGTCCGGCACGTCGGCATCGACACCGGCATCGGCTCCGGCGGCGAGCGGGGCGGCTGCACCCGCCTGCTGTGCCGACACGCCCGGCGGCAGCCCGGCCACGGCCATCAACGGCGGCTGCTGCGCAAGCCCTTGCGCGGCGGCGGCCGTCATCGGCCCGCCCGCCGGCAACGGCGCAGCCGCGGCCGGGCCCCGCCAGGCCGCGACGCTCGACTCCGCAGCGTCCAGCGCCACCAGCGCCCCGCCCTGCCCCAGTTGCCTCAGCAGGCGACGCGTGGCGGACTGGGCGTGCGGACGCGCGTGCCAGGCCGCCGCAGGCTGTGGCCAGGCTCGTCCCAGCAGGCCGCGCCACCACCAGCGGTCCAGCGCGCCGGCCTGGGCCGCCAGCGCGAGGCAGGCCAGCATCTCCGCCTCGTCGGCAAACAGCACGGCGGGGGCGGAATCCGGCACCGCGCCGAGCGCCGGGCGCGCCGCCTGGGCCAGCGCCTCGGCCATCTGCTCCCGCCCCGCACCGATCCACGCGTGGCGCCCCGCCACGGGCAGGGCGTTCAGCAGCGCGGCTGGCGGGGCCTGCAGGCGCAGCCGCCGCATCCACAGCAAGGCCTGCGGCGGCAGCCCGCGCGGCACGGCGTCTTCCAGGTCGGCCACCAGCGACTGCAGCGCCAGCCGGGCCCCGACCGGCTGCGCGTTCGGGGGCAGCTGCGCCGTCAGGCGCTGGATGGACAGGGCGGCGGGCATGTCAGCGCTTGCGCCGATTGGGCGCCTGCGTGAGTGCCGATGCGGCGGCCGCCAGCGCATCCGCACTCGGCCCCCCGGCCGGATGCCGCCGCCCGGCGGCCAGCACACGCCCGGCCGCCGAGGCCACGCGGGCCGACGTCTGCTCTGCGCCCTCCCGGGCCACGCTGCGCTGCGCGTCGCTGAGCGTGCCGACGCTGGTGGCCACCGCCCGCAGCAGCAGGCGGTCCGCATGGCCGTTGAGCTGCGCCAGATACAACGAGGCCCCGCCGCGCAGGACCGGCTCGCCCTCCCACCCCTCCACCAGCGCGCGGGCAAAGCAGGCGCGGTCCAGCAGGTCGGCATACAGCGGCACCTCGGGCAGCACTGCGCGCACGCGCTCCAGCTGCGCGGCGGTCAACGGCAGCGCGGGGGGCAGCCAGGTGACATCGTCCGCCGTCGTGGCGGGTTCGGACAGCTGTGCGAGGAATTGGGCGGCCAGGGCCTGCATCTCCACAGGCCAGCCCTGCGGCCACATCGCGTTGCCCGCGCTGCCCGGCGGCGGCGCCAGGCGTCGGCGCGCGCTGTCGGTGTCTATCCACGCCGGCACCGCACCGCCGCCCAGTTGCAGCAAGGCCAGCGGCAGCTCTTCAGCCGTCAAGCCGGGCGCGGCCGCGCAGCCGTCGATGCGCTGACGCATCCACCAGCCCACGCGGGCCGCCCCTGGCACCGTGGCAAGCCCGAAGCCCGGCGACAGCAGCGCCACGGCCAGCTCGTTGCGCGACAGGCCCGAGGTGGCGACCACCTCGATGAGCCGGGCGCGCACCGCCGGCTGCTGCGTTCGGCGGTTGCAGGCCCCCACCTCGCCCAGCAGCGTGGCGGCCCGCCCCTGGCCGCTCCACGCGGGCGTGAGCGTCAGCAGATGCAAACCCGCCGAGGGCTGGGCCTCGGACAGGCCCGCCGCGCAGTTGCCAAAGCCGTTGAAAGAGGCCCCCTGGGAGGCACTGCTGAGATCCAGATCGAGGTTGCCGATGTCGATGACCGCGCCGGCCGCCGTGACCCCCAGGCCCGCCGCGACGTGCACGACGCTGCTGCCGGCGCTGCCCATCACCGTCAACCCCTGCGCCACACCGCAGCCGATGAGCCTTGCCAGACGGCGCTCGGCGTCGTCACGCGCGGCCTGTTCCCGTGTGAGGTCCTCGGCGCTCAGCAGCCGGCCGTTGAAGAAAGAGCTGCGCGGCTCGCCCTCGACCGCGACGACCTGGTTGAGGCGGGCGTTCAGAACGCTGGCCATGGCCTCAGCTCCGCCCGATGACGAGCCACCCCGGCACCGGCAGCTCCAACGCCGAGATCAGCGTGCAGCTCTGGCCAATCCCGAGGGGCATGGTGGACGGTGACGTGCTGTCGGTGGCGGACCCGATGCCGTCCAGCGAGAACTTCTCGGTCGCCGAGGTCACGACGAGCACACGCCCATCACCGATGCCAGTCTCCTTGGGGCTGGGCAGCTTCAGCCCACCACTGATGAGCGCCACCAGCACCATGTCGCCGTCCTTGTAGACGAGATCGTCGCGCTGCCTGATGTAGCGCACCGGCCAGCGGGTGATGTCGGTGCTGCCGCCGCCCCGCGTCAGCACCACCTGCTGGTCCTTCTCGCGCCAGCCCAGCAAGCCGTCCGGCGCCGGCTCCACCTCGAGGTTCGTGAGGCTCAAGCCCGCGAACGCCGGCCGCGCGTCCAAGTGCAAGGGTTGAGCGGTGTCGATGAACGCGACGTTGCCGTCCATGCTGGCCGTCAGGCTGGACGGGCTGCCGGTGGCCACGACCTGCGTCGGCGCCACCGCGGCGGCATCGATGACGAGCTGCCAATCCTCGCCCTCATCGCGCTCCAGGCGGATGTCGATGTTCGCGCCGGACTGCAGCGTCGCGAGCACATAGTCGCCACCTTGCACGCCCGTGACCTCGGGGTCGGCCCCCACCAGCACCTGCCGGCGTTGCGGGCGGCGCGTCAGCCCCGTGCCGCCGTCCACCACGCGTACGGCCGCCCCGCTCTCGCCGTCGCCCTGCCCGGGCGCGTAGAGGTAGGGGATCGGTGGCTCCTGGGTCAGCGCGCTCTCATCGCCATCCCACACCCGCGCGGCGCCGACCACGCCCTGCGCGTCGGTCGCAAGCACGCTGCTGACCGGCGCCCCCAGCGTCACCTCGCCCGTCACCGAGAGCCCGCCATGGACGTCGACCTCCGTGTCCACGACAAGATGGTCCACGGTCAGCATGCCCGTCACGTCCAGCGCCGCGAACGTGGGGTGGGCCTGCGGCCCGATGTCCTGCACGGTGTCCAGCCGGATCTGGGGCGACAGCGCCAGGTCGACCAGGATGTTGCTGGACGGCCCGACCGGCTTGGTCAGCGCCGCACCCACCAGCGAGCCCAGCTCGAACTGTGCCTGCCCGGTCTCGTCCGACGCGCCGCGCCCCACCAGCAGCGCGCCGGTCTGCGGCAGCAGGTTCTGCCCGGTGCCGCCATCGGCCACCGGGATGGGCTGCGTCATGCCGGGGCCGTAGTAGTCGGGGCCGCCCCCGTCGCCACCACCCGGCCACTTCACGGCCGGCACGATCTTCGCCTTCGTCGCGCCGGGCAGCGCGCCGTCGGTGTTGTCGCCCACGATGTCGATGCGCGTCATCGCCTGGTTGTGCTCGGCAAAGTCAGCCTGCAGGTCCTGCGCATGGTCCAGCTCGGGGTCGCCCTTGCCCAGCACGAAATGCGCCTCGCGCGGCGCGTCCTGGCTGCCATCGCGCAGCAGCCATTCCTGCAGCAGGCGCTGATGCAACAGCTGCTGACGCCCCAGCATGTGAACCGCCTGTGCCTTGCCCGCCTGCACCTCCAGCGCCGCCAGCAGCAGGCCGTGCTCGGGCAGCGCCTGCGCCACGGGCACCGGGCCGTGGTGGGTCATCTGCGCCGTGCGCACCAGCTGCACCCACACGTCGAACGCGGCGGCGTAGTACTCGGCCAGCTGCGCACGAGGGATGCGCAGGCCGGCCGGCGGCGCCGGCAGCGTGCCCGGCAGGCCCAGCACCGGCGGCTGTGGCACGGGGGCGTGCACATCGCTCCAGGTAGTCGCGATGACTTGGGCCAGCTGCGCGCGCACGGTGTCGCAGAACTCGGTCAGCGTCACGCCGTTGGGGCCCACCTTGATCGAGCGTATCCAGGCCACCACCGCGCGCAACGCGAGGTCCTCGCTGGCATCGGGCGCCGCGAACGAGAAGTCCAGCCGGAAGCTGTCGGCGATGCGTGCATCGGCGCTGAGTTCGCTCTCGTCCCGGCAGGGCTCGCCGGGGATGGGCACGGGCGAGCCGCTCGCATCGGCGGCGTAGAGCCGCACGTAGATGGTCTGGTCGCCACCAGCGCCAGGCGTGGCCGCCAGTTCGGTCTCGCGCCAGCGCGCGACATCCGCGCATTGCTCGGCCGGCACCGCGACGAGCCGGCCGTCCGGCATCAGCGCCATGCCAGGCGACACGCGCACCTGGTCGCCCTGCAGCGTGACCGTCAGCCCGCGCAAGGTGCCGTAGCCCACCAGCTCGCGCAGCAGGCGGTCGTCGCGCGCCATCAGGTAGGTCTGCTCCTGCCGGAAGTCGTCCACCCCCAGCACCATGCCGAAGGTGTAGTTGACGCGTTGCATCGGGTCCAGCGCCGCATCCGGCGCGGGGGTGAAGGTGGAGCCTGTGCAGCATCCCATGTCGGTCTCCCAGAAATGGCGTCTAGCGATCCAGGCCGACGCGGTCCGGCGGCGGCAAGGGGCGTGGATGAGTGAGCTGGCCGCCCCCCAGGTCGCGCTCGCCGAGCACGAGGGGCGGCCAGATGGAATCGGCCGTCAGCGCCGCCAGCTCGGGCCGGCGCGCCAGCCCCTGTTCAAGCCGCGTGTCGTGGCCCAGCCGCGCCTCGCCGACGCGAAACAGCTCGAAGCCGAAGCGGATTTCCGCCACCGTGTGGGCCGGCTTGTCCAGCGCCACGGCACGCTCCACGGCCGCGCGGCGGCGGGCCAGCTCGTCGAAGTCCAGCGAGCTGGTGTCGGCCGGCAGCGGCAGCACGATGCGAAAGCGATGCGCCGGCGTGAGTGCGCGCACGATCTGCGCCTCGAAGCGCCACCAGTCGGCCAGCGCCACCGAACCGGCGGGCAGGCGCAGCGGGCTGGGTATGCGGTCGAAGCTGCGCCAGCCGGTACCCCAGGCCGCGTTCAGCAGCGAGATGCGGCGCCAGCGGCGGGCCAGATAGTCCTGCCATCGCTGGCGCAACGGCGCACAGGGCCGGGTGGCGGCGAGGTAGTCGTCGAAGGCCTCGTTGCGGGACTGCGGCTCGTCGTCGGGCAATTCCGCAAGCCGCCACGACGCCATCAGCGCCGCCTCCTCCTGCGCGCCGCGCGGCAGGAAACCCAGCGCCGATTGCAGCAGCGCGGCGTCCGCGCCGTCGGCGCCCAGCCCGGCAATGGGCGCGAGCCGGGCGCGCAGCGCAGCGGCCCCCTGCGCCGACTGCCAGGCCGTTGTCGGCAGCACTGCGCCGGCAGCGAGGCCCGTCTGATGCTCGAACTGCGCCCAGTCCAGCAGCTCGGCATCGCTCGCGGGCAGCTGCGTGGGCACGGGGATGTCGGCCCAGGCCGCCCAGTGGCTCGACCACGCGGCATTCAGCGCGGGGAGCGTGGCCCAGCGCTGCTGCAGAAAGCGCTGCCAGCGCGTGCGCAACGGCGCCTGTACGCGCGTGGCCTGGAGGTGGTCACGCAGCGCCTGCAGCCCAGCGGAGGTGTCGGGGCTGTCGGCCGGCAATGCAGGCGCCGCTGGCGCCTCACCCAACAGCGCATCACCCGGCAGCTCATCACCCGATGGCAACACGTGGCCCGCCTCCTCGGTTGCCGCGCGCGGCACAAAGCCCAGCACCGTGCGCAACGCCGCCGTGCGCTGCCCCACCACCAGCGCATCGACGCCGCCCAGCCGCGCCAGCAGGTCACCGCCTCCGAGCGCCGGGCGCCAGGCCTGCGCCGCCAGCGGCGGCGCCAGACCGAAGAGTTCCTGCAGCCGCACGCCATGCACGCGGTT
Source organism: Pelomonas nitida (assembly GCF_043555975.1). NCBI lineage: Bacteria > Pseudomonadati > Pseudomonadota > Betaproteobacteria > Burkholderiales > Sphaerotilaceae > Roseateles > Pelomonas nitida. Next base: position 146,690 of record NZ_JBIGIA010000009.1, read on the forward strand.
TGCCAGCGCCTCGGGCACCGCGAGGAGGGGCTCGACGTCGACGCTGTCGTGCTCCCACGCGAGCGTGGCGGCCAGCAGCATGCCGGGCACGGTGCCACGGCGCGCATGGGCCGCCGTCGCATGGCGCAGCAAAGCGCGGCGGCGCGCCAGGCCGGTGGAGCCGTCGAAGCCGACGGCCAGCCAGCCGGCCAGCCAGTCCAGCGTCTCGCGCGGCGCCGTGCGCGCATCCAGCAGCAGCTGCGCCGCAGCGATGCGATCCTCCCAGCGCGTCAGCTCGCCCTCGAACAGCGCCAGGAAGCGCTCGGTGAAGGCGGCGCTGGCCGCGTCGGCGCGATAGACCGCCGGCAGATAGTGCTGCAGATAGCTGAAGCGCGGATACCAGGCCCGCAAGCTGGCCAGGCCGAGGCTGTGCTGCCCATCGCTGCCCGCCTGCAGGCGCAGCTGCAGGTAGCGGCCGGTAGCGGCCTGCAGCAGGCAGGTCAGCGTCTGCACTTCCTTGCACGCCGTGACGGCGGGCTCGCGCCAGGGCAGCTCGGGCCCAGAGGGATGCGGCTGCAGCCGGGGCTCGTCTCGCCAGGGCTGCAGCTGCAGCGCCTCGGGTGTCTCCGCCGTGCGGCTCTGCAGGGTCAGCGTGCTGCCCGGCGGGCGCCGTGCATCGAGCGCCACGCGATGCCAGACGCACGCCGGCGTGCCGCTGTCCCACACCGGCCCGGTCAGCGTGCCCTCGCGCAGGCAGCGGGGGCGCGGCAATGTCAGCAGCGGCAGCCAGCGGTCTGCACCGGCGTAGAACACCCGTGCCGACGAGAACCGGTGCAGCACCTGTCCGGCCGCCAGCGCTGCCAGGCCACCCGCAAGGTAACGGCGCAACGGAATGAAGTCCTGCTGCAGCGTGAACTGCCAGGTGCCCGAGACCGGCTCGGCGGCCGCGAAGCGGAAGGCCTGGTCGCCACTGGCCGCGAGCAGCAGCACGCCGAAGCTCTCGCCGCCGGCCTCGGCCGGCCATTCGACCGCCAGCGTGGCGCTGGACAGCGCGGTGCTCACATGCCCGACGGTGTTGGCCTGGATCTGCTGCTCCAGCGGGCCGACGGCCGCACTCTCCAGGCCCGCCGCGTCGATGACGGACAGCCTCGACCCGTCCGCCTGACGGCGCAACACGACGAAGCGCCCACCCGGCAACGCGGCGACTGCGGTGGCGTCGGCCCCGAGCTCGAGCTGACAGGGCGGCCCGGCGGGCAGCAGCGGCGCCGGGTCTTCGAGCGCCGGCAGCGCCGCAGCCGGCCCGAACACGACCGGCCCTGCGGTGCGGGGCACGCAGGGTCGCAGGTCGGCGCCCAGGCGGTGCAGCCGCGACGCGCCGAACAGCGCCACACCACCATCGTCCAGCGCCAGCAGGGCATGCGGCGCCGGCATGCCCGCCCAGGGCTGGGGCAGCGGCGGCCCGCCGCCGTGCAGGTCGAAGATGAGCAGGCCGCCGGCGGCGACACTGGCCACGACGAGGTAATGGCCCGTCGTCACCGTCAGCGCATCCATGACGAGCGGCTCGGCGATCACAGGATCACAGGGGCCGAAGCCGCCGGCCACAGCGGGCGCCTCCGCCGCCTGCGGCAGCGGCCAGAAGGTGGTCAGCAAGCCGCTGCCGCTGGACCAGACGCGGATGCGGGTGCCGTCGGCAGTCAGCGAATAGAGATTGCCGTAGCGGTCGAACGCGCCGCCGGCCCGCGACGTGGGCTCGGGCAGCGCACTCGCGCCGCTGGCCTTGAATTCGTACAGCGCCGGCTTCAGCACGAGTTGCCCCAGCGCGTCCTCGTGCGCGGGGTCGTCGGGCAGCCAGCCCCAGTCGCCGTCGGGCGCATGGGCCAGCCAGTCGGCCTTGGTGGCCAGCGCGTGGAAGCGGCCGCCGTTGGCGTCCATCAGCCCCTCCCTCCAACGCTGCCCACAACGCCGCACGCGACGCCCCCTGGGCGGGCAAGCGTTGCGTCGTCGCTGTCGTCGTGCATGCGCTGAATCGCCATGTCAGCAGTTCTCCGGAACGCGGGGCACGGGCAGCCGGATGGCAACGGCGCCCGCGGAGCCGCCGCCAGTGCCGTCGCCGCCCGTGCCCTGGCCGATGAGGTCGGACAGCGGCACGGGGTCGCCCAGGCTCACGGCCAGGCCGGCGATCAGCGGCAGTTGCAGCCCGGCCAGCGGCACGCTGTCGCGCTGCGCGCCGCTCGCATCGCCCAGCAGCAGGCCGGTCACGCCCAGCACGCCGTCAACGCGCGCGGCCACGGTGGCCAGCTCCAGCGCGGCCACGGCCTTGAACAGCGGCCAGCCCGTGGCATTGCCGGGGCCAGGCAGCGGGGCGAGGAAGGCTTTCAGCGCCGCCTTCACGCGCTCCCGCACCTCGGCCACCCCCTGCCCCGCGTGCAGCTCGATGCCGACGCTGATCCACAGCCCCGCATACACGGGGCCGCGCAGCAACACCTCGCAGGTGACGAGGCGGCGCGGCGCCAGGTGGTCGCAGATGGCATCGATGAAGTCGGCGTTGGGCAGCGGGTAGTCGGGCCGGCGCGGGTCCTGGCGCGGGATGACCATGCAGGTGACCACCCCCGGCTGGTCGCCCGGCAGGCCCGGCGACAGCTCCGGGTGCCAGGCCGGCAGCACCTCGACGCGACCGACATCGGCCTGCGGCGTCTCGCGCACGATGGCGTCGAAGTCATCGGCGCTGACGGCGCGGTCGCGGTGACGCAGCACCAGCGGAATGCGCTTCTCGCCGTCGGCCGCGCTTTCGGCGTCCAGGCCGCCGCTGGCCGGGCGTGGGTTGCTGACCTTGACCCCCGGCGGCAGCGTGGGGCCCAGCTTGATGGCCTGGGCCGCGACATTGCCGGCGGCCCCCAACGCCCAGTCGAAACGGGCCGAGATCTCGGCGCCATTGGCGGGCCGCGCGCCGCGTGCGCCGTCGCCGAAGCGGATCTCGCCGCTCTCGGCATCCAGCGCGAACAAGGTGGCGCCGGGCTGGCCCTCCGGGGGCGCCGCCTCGAGCTCGTCGGTGAGTGCCCATGGCTGGCCGGCCACGAGCAGTTGCAGCGAATCGGCCAGCACCTGGCCGTGGCTGAGGTTGCGGCGCTGCTCGGGCGCCCCGTCACCGGGCTGCAGCAGCTCACGGCTGACCCGGCTGCGCTGCCGCACGGCGGCGCAGTGCGTGCCGGCCCAGGCCAGCCGCACACCGGCGGTGGCCAGCCCGTCGACACGCAACCAGCTCACCACGCGCGCGGCCACCTCGTCGTCCGTGAGCTGCGGCGGCAGCTCGCCGACGCCGGCTTCCAGCGGCTCGGTCTCCGGCCAGGTGCCGATGGCATCGGCCGAGACGGGCAGCGTGACCTGCAGGATGCCGGCCTGCTCGGGAAAACCTTCGGGGGTCGTGGCGTCGAGCCGGATGTACACCCCCGGCGTGCCGGTGCCGCCGGCCCCCACCTTGGGCGCATACACACGCAGCACGGGCGGAGCCGCCGCCGGCCGGCCCGGCTGCAGGCGCGCGCTCGTCTCCGCCGGCTGCGGCACCAGCCCGATGGACAGCGTGCGGCCGGCCAGCTCGTTACGGGCATTTGCTTTCTCGACCTCGTCGGGCGTCGCGGCCAGCAGCGCGATCCACAACGCGCCATCCACCGTCTCGGCGCTCAGGTCGATGGCGGCGGGCAGGTCGTCCACCTGCACGCTGTCGTAGAGGATGGGGTCCACGCCGGCATCGCTGCCCGACAGGTCCTGGCCCGTGGCCTCGTAGAGCTGGCGGTAGTAGTCCAGCAACGCGGGGTCGGGGCTGCCAACGGTGCGCTTGAAGACCACCCGCCCCGACACGGGCGGCAGGTCCAGCCCGGTGTCGGTCAGGAACGGAATGGCGCCGGCCTGCAGCGGCAGGCCCGACGCGAGCGTCAGCGTCTTGCGCTCGCCGGCCTCGTTGTTGAACTGCACCAGGGCACGGGCCGGCTGGGCCGGCCGCAGCCCGATGCCCAGCAGCTGCAGGAACTTGAGCCGGCTGCGCTCGGGAATGAGGTTGGCGCGGTAGAGCAGGCTCTCCGCCATGAAGGCGAAGAGCTCGACCAGCGTAACGCCGGGGTCGCTGGGGCCGGTGTGCGTCCACTCCGGGGCGTGCACGGCGGCCAGGGCCAGCGTGTCACGCACCAGCGCGGCATGGTCGCGGTCGTCGATGGCGGGGAGCTGGATGGGCATGATCAGCGCCCGCCCGGCCGCCCGTTGGGCGACACCGCCCCGACAGGGGCCCGTGAACGGAGGGAACGTGGAGGCGACATGACTTACCTGCCTTGCACGGGGATGGAGAGGCTCATGCGGCCGGCCTGGGCCGTGGCGACGAGCGTGAAGCTGAGTTCGGCCAGCGCGGCCTCGGCGTCGTTCGGGTCGGCGGCCACCTGGATGGCCTCGACCTGCACGCGCGGCTCCCAGCGGGCCAGCTGCCGGCGGATGGATTCCTCGATGGCACGCCAGGTCGTCGGCACATTCGGCTCGAACAGGAAGCGCTCCAGGCCGGCACCGTAGTCGGGGCGGCGCAGGCGCTCGCCTTGGGCCGTCAGCAGCAGGATGCGGATGGATTCGCGAACATTGGCTTCGCCTTCGGACCACGCGAGGCGGCCTTCTGGGGTGAGGCGCAGCGGGAAAGCGACGCCACGGCCGTAGAGGGCGGCTTCGTCTCTCATGATCGGCGTCCTCTCGTCGTTTGGATGCTCTTGCGAAGAGCCTTTCGACTCGGAGCCGAGCTGCCGGGAGTCCCGCCCGGCGGCGGGGTAACTTTCTTCTGCGGCGCCAGAAGAAAGTCACCAAAGAAGAGGCGCCGACCCGCACGCCATCGCGACAGCGCCAGGAGCGGCGCGCGAGAACAAGCTGCGGCGTTGCGCACCGACGCGACCCGCTTCGCTCTCGCTGCTGTCCCTGTGACGAGCGCCATCCATCGCCTCTTCACGCCGCTTAACGCCGGCTGCACGCCGGGCTGATCAGCAAATACCGCGTCGCTGGGGCGACGGCACCGGGAGTGCTCATCAATCGCGTCGCCCGAGCGACGCTGCATTAGGCTGTTCTGGTGAGCACGGCGTGCAGCCGCGCGTCGGACGGACAGGTGTTCCGATTCGCGGTGCTCGTGACAAGTCAGACGCGAGAGCGCAGCGGTTCGCTTCGTCGAGCCATGTCCGGCACTTGTTTTCGCGCGCCGCTCATCGCGGCGCCGCGCTCGTGTGCGGTTCAGCGCCTCTTCTTTGGTGACTTTCTTCTGGCGCGGCAGAAGAAAGTTACCCCGCCGCCGGGCGGGACTCCCGGCAATGCACCGAGAAGCAGCTCGCTTCAACAAAGCACCCCTGCTGCTCATGGCTTCTTCCCCTTCAACCCCGGAATCGGGAAGCACACCATCAGGAACGGCAGCCACCGGAAGATCAGGTCCAGCAGCGTCGCAATGACGATGAGCAGCACGAAGGCCACGATGGTGATGATCGGGATCGACAGCGAGCAGATCGTGCCGAAATTCGCCCCGCCGGGCTTGGCGCAAGGGGCCATCTTGCGCACGCGCAGGCTTTTGTGAAACGGCCAGGGCAGCACCGACAGCACCAGGCTGCCGAAGCCCAGCCGCCGCACGCGCTTCATCTGGCCGCACAGCAGGTCACTCATGATGAAGGCACTGTTCTTGCCGAACTTGCGCAGCCCACCGGGCGAGGTGTCGAACGGCAGCGCGATGCGGATGGGGCGCAGCGGCGCATCGCTGTCGAAGAAGCCGGCCAGCTCGAACACCTCGCTGCGGCCGGACATCACCGCCGGATGCAAGGGCCCGCAGTCGCAGCGCTGGTGCACGAACCGCAGCACATAGCGTGGCGCACCGGTGTCGGCAGCGAGCGTGGCCTGCAGTTCGGTGGCCATGCGGGCAGCATCGGGTGCCTGGGCCCTGCCCGGCCCCAGCGTGCCGCCCAGCAGCGCCTCGTCGATGGCCAGCGCCACGGCGTTGTAGAGGGTCTCCAGCCGACGCTGGGCTTCTTCCTGCGGGTCGCGCGGGTCCGGTGATGAAGGCGGCGGCTCGACTTCCGCCCAGGCATTGAAGGGCCCCGCGAGAACGGCTGTCGGATCGGCCGGGGCCGTCGCCACCGCCAGCGGGAAGCTGAAGGGCGGCCACCCGGGCCCCTCCGGGAACGGTTGCTCCGTCGCATCGAGCGCCGCGCCCACGCCCGCCTGGCCGATCTTGAACAAGGCCTGGCGCAGCGTCGTCGCGGCGCCCGCCGCAATCACCTTGACGTCATCCGACAGCGCGTCCTTCACCGCGTTGCGGTCCGTGGCGTTCCAGTGCGCACCGGCCAGCAGGTTGAGCAGTGCCTGCGCCTGCGGCTGCGGCAGGCTGAGGCCGTCGGCCAGCGCCGCGTGCACCTGCGGCAACGTGGCGGCCAGCCATTCCTGCATGTCCTGCAACTGGCGCCAGCTGGATTCCTGCAGCTGGTCATTCAGCGTCTTGAGCGTCTCTCCGGCGGCGGTGGCGACCTGCCCCTTGTCTTCCCACGGCTTGTCGGTCAGCTCGGCGCCGGCGGCCTCGCGCGAGGCCTGCGCGCGCTCGATCAAGCCCTGCCACGGCGCAATCAGCTTCATGCGGGCGCCGGCCTTGAGCTCGGCCGCCCGGTCCAGCGCCGGCTCTGGCGTGGTGCCGACGGGCGCGAAGCGGAAATCATCATGCCGCGCCGCCGGCACCAGGCCGGCCAGCAGCTTGCGGGTGTGGCCGTCCGGCGACCGGTAGGCGAGCGGGAAGACGGACAGCCACTCTTCACCCGGCAGCGGCTGCCCGGCATCGGCCAGCGGATGCCAGCGGCCCGGCTGCCCCGGCAGTTTCACGAAGGCGGCCTCGCGCCCGTCCGGCAACAGCCGGCGCAGCAGCATGCCGCTGCGGTCACCCCCGGCCGTGGCGCGCGTAGGCAGCCCCGGCAACTCGCAGACGAGGTGGGCCGCCGCGACATAGAAGCGTTGATGCACGGGCTGGAACAACTTGAGCGGCAGTGGTGCCGGCGCCGGCGCCGGAAGCGCCGGCCGCTGGAAGCCCCGCAACGCCCGCTGGCGCGCGAAGGCCCGTGCCAGCGCCGACCGCGGCGGCGCGGGCGCCGGTGCCGGCGTGGGCGCCCCCAGTTGCTGCCAGGACTCCGGCCGCGCGACGAACGCCGGCAGGGTCTGCGGCGCGTCGGCCAGCGTCGCCAGCAGGCGGTCCATGAAGTCGTCGCTGTCAAAGCGCAGCAGCACCGGCGCGTTGTTCACCGGCGCGGCCACGAAGCTCTGCCCACCGACCCAGCGCAGCACGTGAGAAGCACTCATAGGATGTTCCCCGAGAACCTTTGGGCACCCCGCCCACCGGCTACGGCGGGCACCCCTCCGAGAGGGGCGGACCTTGCTTGGGGCGGCCCGGCGCGGCGGCCCGGCAAGGGCGCAGTGAACAGCTTCATAGGATGTTCCCCGCGCCCGGCGTGTAGGTCGCCGCGATGATGGTGTTGGTGATGACGGTGTCGGCCTGCACGACGCCCGAGAACTTCGACATTCCGGCATCCACCTGCACCAGCCCGGCCGACACGGCGACCTGGCTGGCGTTGACGGTCACCTTGGCCGACGCGGTGACGGTGATGCCCGCCGTCTCCAGCTTCACGCTGTTGCCGTTACTGTCTTCGAGCGTCACCACGCCGGGGCCGTCCTTCAGCGTGAGCTTGCAGCCGCCGGGCGTTTCGAGCTGAAGCCGCTCCTGCCCCTGGCTGTCGTCGAGCGTGACGACCACGCCGTTGCGGCTCTTGATGACCTTGTGGTTGTTCTGCGCGCTGGCGCTTTGCGGCGGCGTGTCCTTGCCGTTCCACAGGCCGCCGACGATGAACGGCCAGCGCGGGTCGCCGCCCTGGAAGACGATGAGCACCTCGTCGCCCACCTCCGGCATGAACCAGCTGCCTCGGCCCTTGCCGGCGAACAGCGTGGTCATGCGCGCCCAGGCCTCGTAGCGTTGGCCGTCGGCATCGGGCGCCCAGGGCAAGGCGATCTTGACGCGCCCCTGGCCGTCGGGGTCGACCAGATCGACGACCTCGGCGACATGGCACCCATACCAGCGCCCGCCCCACCCCTGCGGGTGGCGGTCGGCGTAGAGGGCCTCGGCCGGGCTCAGGTCGAACAGGCTCATGCGGGCCTTCCTATCCAGGGGCGCTCCGCGACGAACTCGGTGCGCAAGCCGGCCGCCATGTCAAAGCGGTGGCAGACCTCGGCCAACGCGTAGGCACCGCTGAACAACGGGCCCAGGCCGGTCAGCGCCACCGTGGCGCCGCAGCGCAGCCGCGCATCCGGCTGCGCCGTGCCGTGGCCCGTGACGAAGCGGCGGTTGATCTGCCGCAGCCAGGCCTCGGCCAGTTGCCGCGCCTCATCGGCCGAGCCGGGCTGCAGGTGGGCGACGGTGTCGGGCCTCGCGCCGATCTTGCTCTGAAGCAGCGCTGCGCCGCCCTCGCCGTCGCTCGTCTCGCCGCCGAGCAGGCTGCCGGCATTGACGGTCTCGCGAATGGGCCGCTTGTCCGCGACGCTCCAGCCGGCCACGCTGAGCTCGGTGCGCTGCAGGGCGAGATCGGCACGCACATCGAAGCTCAACAGCCGGCCGCCATAGTCCAGTGACAGCGGCGCACCGCCCCGGCGCTTGCGCGCCGCGACGTGCAGCGTCGTGCCGTCCAGCCACACCTCCGCCTCGCAGCGGCGCGCCAGCTCGCGCAGGAAGGCCAGGTCACTCTGGTTGACCTGAGCCAGCAGCGGCAGCGTGGGGGACTCGGCATCGACGCTGGCCGTCAGGCCGTGGTCGCTGGCCATGCGTTGGGCCACCGCAGCCAGCGAAGCGCGCTCGAAGCTGCGCGTGCGGCGCTTCATGCGCAGATCCTGCAGGCGATCCTCCACCTGCACGAGCAGCTCCGCCTCACCGGCGCCCCCCTCGGGAAAGCGCGCCTGCAGCGCCATGACACGGCCGCTGAACAGCAGGTCCTCGCCCAGCTTGATCTGCAGCGCCTTGCCGAACTCCAGCCGATCCCGCTCGAACAAGGTGTAGCCCGGGGCGCCGGCGTGCGTTCCCCAGTTGCCAAAGGCGAGCTGCGCCTGCGCCAGCCCGTCGATGCGCTCGCGCACCTCGAAGGCCATCAGCGCGGCGCCAAGGTCGGCGACGACCTGCCCTTCGATGACCAACGTCGGCCTGCCGCTGGTGAGAGGGAGTGAGGCTTCGGGCATGGCTAGTGCGAGAAGGTGCGAAGTTGCAATTCGCGCTGCGCCACCGCCAGGCGTCGCAGCAGGGCCAGCTGCGGCAGCGTGGGCCCGACCGGCGCAGGCGCGCTGGCGGCAGGCGCCGCCCCGGCCGAAGGTGCAGGCGCTGGGGCCTGCACGAGGTCGAAATCACTGATCTGCACAGGCATGGACGCTCCTCAACCGCTGACGATGCGGGGCTTGGTGGCTGACAGGTCGATGAGCTGGCCCGCCGGCACGGCGCGCGGGTTCTCGATGCCGTTGGCCAGTGCCACGGCCTGCCAGCCACCGCTCTTCTGGAAGGCCGCACCGCTGCTCAGCGCCAGCACGCCGCCAGCCCCGGCCGCCAGGCCCGGCGCACCGCCGCTGCCGAACACATTCATCGCCCCGCCGCCGGGGCCCGACGCGCCGCCGCCCGATGGCGTGCCGGCCCCCGCGCCCGCGCCGCTGCCGCGCGCGGGAGCCGCGCCTGCCGCCCGTGCGCTGTCTTGCAGCGTTTGCAGCGACTGCCCACCGCCCGCCGGCCACAGCGGGCGCGAGCCGGGCACCTGGCCGCTGCCATCGAAGGCGGGCACGAGGATGTCCTGCTGCACCATGGTCAGGGCCATGCTGGCGCGAAGCGCCTCACCATTGGGCGAGAAGAACTCGATGGTCTCCTCCATGCCTTCGACGATGCCGTCGAACAGGAATTTGCCCCACGTGAACCTCAAGCCCGGCGGCGTGCGCTGCGAGGCGTCGCGCGAGCCGGCCGGCGCCGGCTTGGGCTTGATGAAATAGAGCACCTGCGCCGTGATGCGGCGCACGTCGTCCACGATGAACGGCGCACTGGTCGCCGCCGACACGTCGAACCACAGTTGCACCGCCAACTTGGTCGAACCCGTGCCCACAAACTGCCGCGCGGCGCTGCCCTGGCTCTGGTTGCCACCGCCCCCCGACGCGTTGGGCTGCTCCTTGACCTGGTTGGCATAGACCAGCTTCAGCGACTCGGGGTTGAACTGCACCGTCAGCGACTTGCCGCCGGGCATCACGTCTTTGAGGTCGTCCTTGAGCTCGACGAGCTTGGCGTGCTGGATCTTCAGCTCAGGCATGGGACTTGTCCTCCCAGCGGAAGGCCTCGTAGGCCACCTGGATCTCTTCCACGGCAACGTTGCCATCGCGCGCATTGAGCATGGGCGCCTTGAGCTTGACCGGCAGGCAGCGCGACAGCACGAAGCGGCCCCACTCGCTCTTGTCCGGCCGCAGCACGCTGATCGTGATGCCGGCGCGCAGGGCCGGGTTGGCCAGGCTGCGGTCGAACCACCGCCAAAGATCGGTACCGCGCGTGACGCCGCGTTTGAGCGTCAGCTGCCCGAAGCTCACCGGGCCGGCCAGGCGGTGGACGCGGTTGGGGTTGCCGCCCTCCTTCAGCGTCTTGACCTCGTGGTTGATCTCCAGCCCGTCGCAGTCCGAGAACGACGCACCGGCCAGCGGCTTGCTGTCACCATCCGGCAGGATCTCGACGACGAAGTTCAACGTCGAGAAGGGCTGCCATTGTTCGCGCTCGGCATCGGCCATCATCGACCTCCCATCCGCCACGCGGGCGGCCATGACAGGACGGCATTCGGCAGCGGCATGGCTCAGCGCTCCTCGATCTCGAGCTGCTCACCGGAGCGGCGCAGGTGCAGCGTCAGAAAGCGCAGCGGCCGGCTCGGCGCCACCTGGATGAGCAGGCTGCATTCGCCGCGCTCGATCTCGCGCGCCGCATCGGCGCCGGCGGCCGTCTTCAACAGGTAGGACGACGACGCATCGATGCCGCGAAACGCGCCCCGCTGCATCAGGCGGTGCAGCAGCGCATCGAAGCTGCGCTCCAGACCTCGCCGCAAGGTCATGTCGTTGGGCTCGAAGACGAAACGCTCCCCTTCGCGCCGGCACAGCCGGTGCAGCAGGATGAAGAGCCGCCGCACGCCGATGGCGCTCCAGTCCGGATCGAGCGACAGCGTCTGGCTGCGGACCGCCGAGATGCCGGTGCCCAGCGCGTCGGCGCGCAGCACGAGCGGGTTCACGCCCAGGGCTTCCAGCACCGGGCCCGGCTGCAGTTCGCCCGTCGCGGCCAGTGCCGTGGCAAGCGCCTCCGCGCCGGACGCGCCCCAGGCCCCATGCAGCCGGCTGCGCCGAGCGAGCAAGCCCATCAGCGCGCCGCTGGCCGGATGGGCACGCAACCGGTCATCGGCATCTCGCTGCAACAGCCAGGGGTGATGCAGCGCCGCAAAGCTCGCGGCACTGCCGGCCTGCGCCGCGTCCACCCGCGCCGCCTCGGCACGCAGCGCGCCGACGTGGCCGGCGACGTCGCGCTCGCGCCAGTCCAGCGGCAGGGACAGCAGCACGAAGTGCTCGCGCGAGGCGGCGCCCAGCGACAGCAGCGCCTGGTGCACCTGCGCCACCACATCGGCCGACGTGCCCGCCAGCGCCCGCCAGCCCGTGGCGCGCACATCGAGCTCGACCGACTCGCTCCACGCGCCGGTCAGCCCCTGCCGGTGCGCGCGTGCGCGCAGCCACCAGGCGCCGGCCGGGAGCCCCGGCAGCAGCAGTGCCGCCGGCGCCAGCGCGTCGGCCAGCACGCGGGCGTCCGAGAAGTCGGGTTGGCCGGCGAGTTGCACCTCCAGCCGCTGGGGCGCGCCCTCGTCGGCCGGGTCCCGCCACAGGTTCAGCGTGAAGGCCTTGCCGGCCGGCAGCAATGCCGGCGCCAGCGCATCGGGCACGAACCCGAGCCGGGGCGGGCGTGGCGGCACGGGTGGCGGCGGCGCGCAGTCGTCGAAGGTCTTCGGGGGACAGGTGCAGGCGGGGTCGGGTGTGGTGGTCACGGTGACCTGACGGGCCTGCGCCTCCGGGGTGGGCCGCCAGCCGGGATGCACCGCATCCGGCACGACGATCCAGCTGGCCTCCTCGGCGCAGGCGTCATCGCGGCCCAGCGCGCCATGCAGGCCGCGCAGGCGCCGCGGGCGGTCGCCCAGAAAGCGCACATCGTCGGCCCAGCGCATCAGCTGGCGCCCATGCAAGCCGGGCGACCAGGCCGGGTCGAGAAACAGTGACGCGTCGTACTGCGCCAGGCCATTGCGCTCCAGCGGGTCGCCCGCGTCGGGTGTCACTGGCTGCCAGACCTCGAAGTCACTGCCAACGCCCGTCGGCAGCAGCGCCCAATCGCCCTCGAGCGCATCGACCGTGCCAGCAAGCGGCCAGTCAGCGAGCAGCAGGCCGGCGTCGTAGCGCGCCTCGGCATCCAGCGCCTGCCAGGGCAGCTGAGGCGCACCGGCAGACAGGCCGCAAGCATCGAGGCGCAGCACGCCCTGGCCGGGTGAGCGCAGCGCCAGGTCCAGCTGCACACGCTCGACCAGCCAGGTGGACAGGTCCACGGCCGCGCTCGACAGATCCTCAAACAACCAGCCGGTGCCCGCCCAGTCCGGCGTCAGCACCGCATCGGCCGCCACGCGCCGCCAGGCCGGCGCCTCGGGGTGCAGCGGCCGGCGGGCCCGCAGCAGGTCGCCGCGTGCCAACGCGTCGCCCACATGCAGGGCCTGGCTTCGCACCCGCGCTGACAGCGCGTACCGATCCGCCCAGGTGCCGGGGCTCGCGGCCCGCAGCACGACGTCGTTCGCATCCAGCGACGCGGTAGCGCCGCTGTACTGCAGCCGGCGCAGCCCGGGGACCGCGAAGTGAGCCGATCGCGCCGCCGGCCCCGTCACGCGGATGACGTGACAACGCCGCCCACCCGCCGCGAAGAACGACGCAACGGCCGGGTAGAGATGCGCCGTCAGGCGCTCGCCGGGGTCCTCGCCGCGGCCGGCCTGCACAAGATCCAGCAAGCCGCCGAAGACGGCCTCGAACGCCGTGGTGCTGTCAACCGCGACGGGGCGGTCGCGCGGCCCACGCGCCGCGAAGCCGATGAACACCGGCACATCCATGACCGGCATGCCGTCGCCGGCCGGCGACGGGTCGTCGACGATCTGCACGCCGATCATGCCGAGCGCTCCACGCACGACGCGCCAGGGACAGAACGCCGGCTCATGGCTTCACTCCATCTCCAGCCGTTCGTAGCTCAAGGTCAGCTCCTCCATCGCCACGTCCGTGCCCTTCGCGTTGAAGGGGCCGGAGGTGTGCTTCATGATGCGAGCGTTGATGAGGCGCCAGGTCTGCACCGTCTGCGTGCGGTCTTCGCTCTTGAGCTCGACGGTGACGGTGCGCAGGCCGCTGTTGGCGCCGTTGCGCACATCGTCCAGCCACTTGTAGAGATCCAGCGAGCCGATGACGCCACGCTTCATCGTCACGTCGGTGGCCTTGTTCAAGCCCGCCGTCTTGATGACGTTGTTGAAGGCGTAGTTGCCCGGGCGGTATTCGGTGATGGTGACTTCCATGCCGATGCCGCTGACTTCCTGGAAGCCCGCCTGCGGCGTGTTGGTCACCCCGTCGCCAAGGTTGACGTGGAAGTTGAACTGGACGTAGGGGCGATCACGAACGACAGCCATGTTGTGCTCCTATCAGGACTTCTGATCAGCGGTCCACTGACCGACGCGGAAGATGACGAATTCAGCCGGCCGCAACGGCGCCACGCCCACCAGGCAGACCAGCCGCCCGTTGTCGAGATCGTTCTGCGTCATCGTCGAGCGGTCACAGCGCACGAAGAAGGCCTTCTCCGGCTTGTCTCCCAGCAGCGCGCCGTTGGCCCACTCGTTGACGAGGAAGTCCCGCACCGTCGCACGCACGTTGGCCCACAGCGCCTCGCCGTTGGGCTCGAAGACCGCCCATTGCGTGCCCTTGTCGATGGAGCGCTCGAGGTAGGCGAAGTAGCGCCGCAGGTTGACGTACTTCCATTCGGGGTCGGAGCTGATGGTGCGCGCCCCCCACAGCCGGTTGCCCCGCCCTTCGAAGAAGCGCAGGCAGTTGATGCCCTCGGGATTGAGCACCTCCTGCTGCGCGGCATTGATTTGCGTCTCGAACCCGATCGCGCCGCGCACCACCTCGTTGGCGGGCGCTTTGTAGACGGCCCGCTCCGTGTCATTGCGCGCATAGATGCCGGCCACGAAGCCCGACGGCGGCAGGTTCAGCGGCTGGCGGGTGACCGGGTCGAACACCGTGACCCACGGGTAGTACAGCGCCGCATATTTGCTGTCCAGCTTGGCCTTGAACTTGCGAACGTCCGCCAGCTTCATCCCTTCGTGCGAATCCAGCACGGCGATGCGGTAACGCATTTTCTCGGCGTGGGCGATGAGCAGGTTGGTGACGGCAGCCACGTCCTCCGGGCGGTCCTTGGCGCGCCAGGTCGAGCCGGGCCCGGCAACGATGGAGATGTCCTCCAAGGCCTCGAACTGCTTCAGGCCGGTGGCGTAGTCCTCGGTCGGATCGGCGCGGCCTTCGTACTCGGTCCGGCCCGGCAAGGCACCGTCGTTGCCGCCCTTCAGATAAGCCGTGGCGATGAGGCCGCGCTCGAACTTCTTCTTCAGCGCGGCCAGTTCATTGCGGCCGGCGTCGTCCCACTCGATCTGCGTGATCTTCAGGTCCAGACCGGTGTCCAGACTGTCCAGGGCCTTCAGCAGCTCGCTGCCGTCATCGACGGTGTTGCTCACCGTGCCATCGCCGGCGACGCTGCCGTTGAGCAACACGACAGGCAGGCCTTCGCTAGCCGGGCCCTTGAGGCTGAACAGGTCGAAGATGCCATCCGCGACCCCAGCCGTCTTGTGCTTGGGCTCCAGCGGCAGGCCGCTCCAGGTGCCGAGCGAGCGACCGTCGAGGGTCAGCACATCGAGGCTGAGCGACAACGGGCGGATGGAGTCGTTGCTGGTGGAGTTCAGATCGACGTTGAAGTCGCCGAGCAGGAAGCCCGTCGGTTCGGCAGCGACCCGGTCGGGGTGCAGGCCGAGGAAGCGCCAGACGCCGGTGGCTGCGTCCCGACGCGCGACATAGAGCGGGATGTCGCCGATGGCGCGTGCCGTGGTCGGCGGCGTGGTGGCGGGCGTGGGCGCCGGCCCGGGTGGTGGCAGCGGCGTGCCGGCTGCCGCCGGGTCGAGCTGGGCCTTGGCCGTCGTGATCCACACGACATCGCCGTCAGCGAGGTTGGCCAGTGTGGGCGTCAGGCCGGGGCCGCCGCCGGGGTCGGGCAGCGCCCCCAGCACATTCGCGCCCAGCTTCACACCGAAGCGCAGCTGCAGGTTGCCGAACGCGCCGGGGTAGCGCGCGATGATGCGGAACACGTCCGTCGCAGAGCCCACCAGCAGCCGCCCATGACCATCGTCGTAAGGCAGGCCGGTGAACGGCAAGTTCAGGTTGGCGGGATAGAGGCCCTTGAGCGGGCGGAACACACGGCTGACGTACAGCCGCTTGCCGCCCTCCTCGAAGTAGCTGCGCACGGCCTGCCAGAGATAGTTGGTGCCGATGACGGCGTCCTTGTCGAAGCCGAGCCGATTGCCGTCGCCGTAGCTGCGCTCGAACTCCGTCAGGCTGGTCAGCAGTTCCGGCGCCTCGGTGACCGGGCCGTATCGGCAGGGGCCGATGAAGCCGGTGGTCGTGGTGCCGACGCCTTCGATGGACTTCGATCGGAAGGACACCTCCTCGACGAATACACCAGGCGCAAGATATTCGGGCATGACGGTCTCCTTCGTGAGCGAAGTCGGGTGGGGTCAGAGGGTCTTGAGCCGCAGCTGGCGCAGCACGGACGGCAGGCCCGCCGTTGCGAGGATCAGCGGCTCGCCGGCTTGAAAGGCGGGGGGCACATAGGCATCGTCCAGCCCGATGCCGGCCAGTGCGCGCACCTCGGGCTGAGCCGCGAAGCCGAGCACATCGGGCACGGCGCGCCCGACCATGGCGGCGCCGGCGAAGACGCGCAACTGTGCGGCCGGCTCCGGCGGTGAGCCGGCCTTGTCGGGGCGCGGGCGTGGCAGGTGAAGGGTCAGGCGCCCATTCGCGTCGCTCGCGCCATCGACCATGTGGCCGGCACCATCCACAAAGCGAACGCGGGCCCAGGGGACGGCGCCCTCATCGGCCTGCCAGATCAGCAAGCCATGCAGGCTGGCCAGCCCGGGCGGTGCAACGCGGCCCGGGGCGGACAGCAGCTCCACCTGGAGCAAACGCGCCGAGCCACGCACCGTGATGCCAATCACCTGCCCGGCGGGCGCCGCCGGCAGCGGCCAGGGCAGGCTGAGGGGCAGGAAGCGACCCAGCTCGTCGCGCACGAAGACGTCGGCCTGCACCGGCGCGGGCTGATGCCATCTCGGCGCCAGATCAGGCCAGTGGTGAACGCCGGACGGCGTGACACGCGCATGCCCGAGCAGCTGGCCATCACGCCGCAACACGAGGCGGCAACTCAGGCCGTCGAGGATGGGCATGCCCGTGGCGACATCGATGAACGCAAGGGCCTCCCCGGTCGACAGCCTGATGTCGTCCGCCGAGGGCCGGAGCAACGTCGCCACCATCACAGGCCTTGCGCTGGCGCGCCCACAACGAAGCGCCGCTCGGTCACCGGCGCGCCGGTCGGTTCGACCTGCTCGATGTCCAGCAGCACCATGCGCGCCACATAGGTCATGCCCGCCTGGAACCCACTCTTCACGCGGTCCCAAAGCGACAGGTAGTCCACCGTGGACAGCGGGTCGGCAATCAGCTCGACCGACTCCTCGGGGCGGAAGATGGACGGGCCGCCCTTGGTATAGCGGTTGATGACCTCACCGCTGAGTGCGGGCAACTGGTGCAAAAACGTCAGCGCCCAGCCCAGCATCTGCGTCTGTTTGTCCGGCCGCGAAGCCACGGGCAGCAGCAGGAAATAGAGATCCACCGGCAGCGAAGGCTTGTAGAGCTGACCGTCACGCGCGCGCCGCGGCGGCAGGTTGCGCGGCGAACCGCCGATGCCCACTCGCCAGAGGATGAGATAGAAGCCATCGGCGGGCGGGCTCTGCCCCTCGGTGAGACTGCCCAGCGAGGCCAGCTCGAACGCCGGCGCCGGCCCCAGTTGCAGCTCGTCCGCCGGGCAGGCCTCGCGCATCAGCTCCAGCACGCTTTCGCCCACGGCACGGATCGCGGTGTACCGGGCCATCAGCGGCCTCGCCTAATCAGCTGTTCCACCAGAACTCCAACCCTGGTCATCCAAGGCGAAGCGATCCTAAGAACGCCGTCACGCGGCGGTCATCCTTTCGTTTAGGGACAGTCGCGCCCCCATCCTCAATCGGTAGAAACCGAAGCAGGCGACAGGTCTGAACAGCGGCGCCGGCCGACGTTTTCGGCGGGTGTCAGCGCGGCTCGACGATGCGATAGCCCACGCCCGGCTCGGTCAGCAGCAGGCCGGGTTCGGCCGGATCGGCCTCCAGCTTGGCGCGCAGTTGCGCCATGTAGAGCCGCAGGTAATGCGTCTGTTCGGT
The DNA here is from genome assembly GCF_043555975.1 of Pelomonas nitida. Taxonomy (NCBI): domain Bacteria; kingdom Pseudomonadati; phylum Pseudomonadota; class Betaproteobacteria; order Burkholderiales; family Sphaerotilaceae; genus Roseateles; species Pelomonas nitida. The sequence continues at coordinate 164,311 of NZ_JBIGIA010000009.1, forward strand.
GGCATCGCCTCCCCAGACGTCGGCCAGCAGCCGACGGTGCGTGACGACCTGCCCCGCCTGGCGCACCAGCCGCGCCAGCAGCTTGAACTCGGTGGGCGTCAGCCGCACGTCGGCACCGTCGCGGCGCACGCGATGCGCGGTAAGGTCGACCTCCAGCCCGTCGCGGCGGTAGAGGGTGATGGCCGGCTGCGCCACCGTGCCGCGATGGCGCAGCGCCACGCGCAACCGAGCCAGCAACTCGCCGATGCCGAAGGGCTTGACGAGGTAGTCGTCCGCGCCGGCATCCAGCAGGCGGATCTTGTGCCCTTCCACCTGCCGCGCCGAGATGACGATGAGCGGCGTGGCGCGATCACGCCGCAAGGCCTGCAGCAGCTCCTCGCCGTCGCCGTCGGGCAGGCCGAGGTCCAGCAGCACGGCGTCGAGCGTGCCAGCATGCGCGAGCTGCGCCATTGCATCCGCCAGGCTGGCCGCCGTCAGCACCTCATAGCCCTCGACCGCCAACGCCTCGCGCAACGTGACGCGCAGTTCGCGGTCGTCCTCGACGAGCAGCAGCCTCACACGGCCACCCCATAGCAGGCCGCGCCCACACGGGGGCCGGCAAGCGAAGTGAGCGTGGGGGCTGTCACGTCGCCTCCGGCAACGCGGGCGCGTCGTGCAGAGGCAGCCGCGCTTCGAAGCTGCAGCCGCCGTGGCCGCGCGGGCGCAGACTCAAGCCGCCCTGATGCGCCTCGGCGATCGCCCGGCACACGGCCAGGCCAACGCCGGCGCCCGGTGGGCGCTGCTTGAAGGCAGCCAGGTCGCCACGCTGGAAGGCGTCGAACACGCGGTCGCGCCAGGCCGGCTCGATGCCGGGGCCACGGTCGCGCACGGCCAGCAGCGCTTCACTGCCGACACGGCGCACCACCAGCTCCACCGGTGCTTCGACCGGGCTGTACTTGAGGGCGTTGTCGATGAGGTTGTCCAGCAGTTGAGACATCAGGGCCGCATCACACCACAACAGCGGCAGCTCGGGCTCGACACGCGCCTTCACGCGCTGGCCATCCGGCCGGCGACGCACGCGCCGCAGCGCCGCGCCGACGATCTCCTCGGCCGACTCCCAGTCACAGCGCAGCGCAACACCCGGCGCCCCCAGGCGTGCGAGCTGCAAAGTGTTGTCGGTGAGGCGTACCAGCCGGGTCGTCTCCTCGATGATGCGCGCGGCAAGCTCCTGACGCTGCTGGTGCGACAGCCGCTCGGCCTGCGTCTGCAGCGCCGAGGCCGACCCCATGATGGTGGCCAGCGGCGTGCGGTAATCGTGCGAGATGGCCGCCAGCATGGCGTTGCGGGCCGACTGCATGTCGGCCAGCTCGCCCGCACGGCGCGCCTCGTCCTGCACGCTGCGCCGCTGCAGGGCCAGGCCCATCTGGTCGCACAAGGCCTGCGCATGCGCGAGATGGTCGGCCGCCAGCGGCGCACTCCCCAGGCCGCGCAGCGTGACCGCGCCCAGCGCCGCATCGCGGCCACGCAACGGCAGGTAGAGATCGGGTTCGCCGGCATGGTGGGCCGTGCCCGGGCCCAGCGCCCGGCTGGCGCCCGCGCACAACTGCAGGCCTGCCAGCGCGTTGGCGTCGGGCTCGCCCAGCACGACGTCCTGCGCACCGCAGGCCGGGCGCAGCAGCGCCGCAGCGGCCAGGCCCGACAGCTGCTCCAGCGCCTGCAGCAACTCGTGCGCGTGGGCCTCGGGGCGCTCGGCGTCTCGCATGAGGTCGCCAAACTCGCGCAAAGCCCGCTCGAGCTGCGCGGCGCGCTGGGCCGCGCGCAGCCCCTCCCAGGCCAGGCGCAGCTTCCAGCCCACCCAGGCGAGCGCCATCAGCGAACCGGTGGCGATCCAGGGCAGGAACTGGACGATGGGGCGGGGAATCACGGGACGAGCAGTTTAGGTGGCCTCAGCGACAGGCTGAGGCTGCTCGGGCTTCGCCAGCCTGTCTTTCACCAGCCCCGCCAGCAACACGTCGACCAGCGTGCCGCCCTGCCCCGCCGACTGCCCGCCGCCGACCAGCACCTCCGGCACCAGCTGCACGCCGGCCCCGGCCAGCGCCTGCGCGACCTGCACGATGGCGTAGTTGCCGGATTCCATCGAGCCGATCTTCTGGCGGATGACCTCGGCTTCGGCCTCGCCGATGGCCAGCGTGCGGCCGGCCTCGGCCTGGCCGGTCACGCGCGTGACTTCGGCGTCGGCCTCGGCCGTGATCTTCTTGGAACGCGCCGCGCCATCGGCCGTCTTCACCGCGGCCTGGGCCGTGAACTCGGCGATCGCCACCTTGCGCTCGGCGTCCACCACCTGCGCCTGCGTGCGGGCCAGCGCCGTGGCCTGCTCCAGTTGCTGGCGCACGCCCTGCGCCTCCATCTGCGTCGTGAACGTGACCTTCTCCTGCTCGGCCAGCTTGCGGTCAGTCAGCGTCTTCATCAGCTCGGCCGGCGGCACGATGTCGCCGATCAGCGTCTCGACAGCGCCGACGTCATACGCCTTCAGCGCCAGCGCGATGGCGGCCTTGGCGTCGGCCTGGCGCTCGCTGCGCTTCTTGAGGAAGTCGATGACGTCCGAGTTCTGCGCGGCGTTGCGGAAGTAGTTGCCGATGGTGGGCTCCAGCACCTGCGTGACGAGCGCCTCCATGCTGCCGAAGCGGGCGATGACCTTGGGCGCGTCGTTGCGCGGGATGTGGATGATCTGGCTGACGTCGAGGTTAAACGTGAAGCCGTCAGCCGAGCGCACGGTGATGGTCGACAGGTTGGCATCCAGCTTGTGCGCCTCGGTCTTGCCGGTGGCCCAGTTCAGCACGACGTTGGCCGTGGGCACGACGCGCACCTTGTGCGTGTAGGTGTTGATCGCGTATTTGCCGGGGTCCAGCACATCGACCCACACGCCCTTCTCGCCTTTGCGGACCATGTTGGCGTGGCGGAAGCCCTCGCCCGTCACGTCCACACCGGCACGGCCGACGAAGGCGACGACCACACCGACCGACGCGATAGGCACCTCGGTCATGTCGATGATCTCGACGGTCGCGAACATCGGGTTGATGAAATAGCGGCCGGCCAACAGCACCTGCTCCTGCAGGCCCTTGGTGCCACCGGCGTTGACGAAGGCCAGCGCGTCCTGGAACAGGTTGTGGCCCGGCACCTCGGGGCCGGCGATCTCGCCCGTCGTCAGCGACGCGCCTTCGCGCGTGGTGACGATGCCGACCTTGTTGTCGGGCACGTCCGTCACCGGCACCTGCGTGACGCGGAACAGCCCGGGGTTGATGCGGTACTTGCCTTGCGGAATGACGCTCATCTGCGGGCCACGCTCACCGCCGCCGGCCATGAAGGCCCGCGCGTCCTGGAAGCTGTCGCAGGCCACGGTGCGGCCGATGACGCGGCCGCCGGTCAGCGGCATGCCGTCGCGCGCCTCGACGATGCCGATCTTGCCCGGCTCGATGACGGTCATGCGCTCCAGCCGCACGGTGAACAGCAGCGTGTTGATGCGCCACGCACCGGGCGGCACGACGCTCATCTGCAGGCCGCGCTCGCCGGCCGCGAGGAAGGCGCGCGCGTCCTGGAAGTTGTCGCAGTCGACATGCCGCGCCAGCACGCGGCCATCCGGCAGCGGCACGCCATCGCAGGCCTCGACGATGCCGATGGCGTCGTCGGGCACGATGGTGAACTTGACGAGCTCGACCTCGTACTGCCACGGCCACAGGCCCAGATGCAGGCCCGGCGCCAGCGTGTCGGCCTGCAGGCCGGCCTCGCCGTACAGCGCCACGATGCGCCCCGGCGGCAATTCGCGGTGGCGGCCGAACAGCACGAAACCCTTGGTGACCGTGCCGATGGAGTCGTCCGGCACGATGACGAAGCCGAACAGGCGCAAGGTCCGCTTGTAGAAGATCAGCGCCAACAGCCCGGCGGCCGCCAGCAGGCTCAGCCAGGGATGCTCGACCGGGAAAAACAGGATGTCCATGCGACGCACGACGGTTGGTGGAGGAAGCTCCACTGTGTCGACGGTCGCGTTAGGGCCGCATAAGGAAGCAACGGTCGCAGGCCTGGCCCGCGCTTGCTACAAAAAAAGAACCCCGGCACCAGGGCCGGGGGCAATGCCCGCACACGCTCGTAGCAGGCGCCTGCCCAGGGAGGGAGGAAAGCAGGCAACGTCAGGTTAAGCACTCCGCGAGGGTTGCCGCGTAGGACAATGCCGCATTGCCTCCCCCACCAAACGGCGGCATAGCGTGAGAAATCTCATGGCTGCAAGCCTTGCCGTGTATCGATTTGTGAGCTATCCGCGGGGCCGCACGGTGCATTCATAGACTGACAGCAGCTCGACACCCGGGCGAGATGGATGCTCTGTTGATGTTTCCCAACTTCGATGAAAAACGCCGCCATGCCAACGACACCGACGACAGCGCCGGGCTGGCGCTGGACAGCGGCTTCGGCGGCCTGCACGGTGACGCCCGCGACCTCGTCGAGCGGCGCTACGGCGACCGCGGCCTCACGCTGACGCGCGAGCGCTACAGCAGCCGCAACCAGGATGGCGACGTCGTCTGCACGGCGCGCGACGGCGAGCGCATCGTCGGCACGCTGTCGGTGCGCTTCGACGGCGAGGGCGGCCTGCATGCCGATCTGCTGTTCAAGGCCGAGCTCGACGAATGGCGCGCGGGGCGGCAAAAGCTTTGCGAATTCGGCGGCCTGGCGATGGACAAGCACGCGCTCGATCCCAGGCGGGTGCTCGCCCAGATCTTCCACCTCGCCTATCTGCATGCCCACCGCCGCGCCCGCTGCGACCGCCTGGTCATCGAGGTCAACCCGCGTCATGTGGCCTTCTACCGGCGCTGCCTGGGCCTGGTGCCGCGCACGCCTGCGCGCCACAACCCGCGGGTGAACGCCCCCGCCGTGCTGATGAGCGTGGACTTTTTCGAGGTGCGCGAGCAGATCGCGCTCTGGGGCGGTCACCCGGAATCGCTGGACAACGTGCGCAGCCTCTACCCGCTGTTCTGGGACGCTGGCACTGAGGCCACGATGCTGGCCCGCCTGCCCTGACGACTCGCCGGCAGCACCGCCCTGCTCAGGGCGCCGGCAGCAGCCCGAGGAAGCGGTCCAGCATGTGGAAGTGATCGTCGAAGAACTGCGCTTCCATGCCGGCCAGTTCGCTCACCGGCACCCAGCGCGCGAGCGCTGCGTCGTCGGCACCTTGCACTTCGGGGAGTTCACGGTCGCCGAGGTCAAAGTGATGCGCGTGCGTGATCGTGCGGCCACGCTGGCTACGGTCGGGATGGTCGAACACCGCCACACCCCGCAGCGCGCGTGAGAGCGTGTCGGGCAGCAGCCGCAGGCCCGTTTCTTCCTCCAGCTCGCGCACGGCCGACTGGTACAGCGTGTCACGCGGCTCCACGAAGCCGCCGGGCAGCGCCCACAGGCCCTGGCCGGGGTCGCGGCCGCGCTGGATCAGCAGCACACGGCCCGCGCACTGCAGCACCAGGTCCACCGTCACGAACACCGGCGCATAGGGCGCCGCCGCCCAGGCCTCGCGGTAGCGCCTGAGCATGGCCCATTCGCGCCGCAAGGCGGCCAGATAAGGCAGATGCGCCCAGGCCTGCACGAAGGCGCGCGTGCCCGGCGGCACCTGGTCCACCCAGCTGGCCAGCACGCCGTCCAGGTCTTGCGGCTCGGCCTCGAACAGCGCGGCGCGCAGGTCGGTGGCGTCCACGCGGTGCTGGCGCGGCAGGCTCAGCAGCTTCCACGGCGCGAAGCGGCGCAGGTAGTCGCTGGTGGCGTCCTTGAAGTGGCCCACCAGCGTCACGTCGCCGTTGCCGGCGCGCTGCTGCACGGCGGCGCGCACGGCCTGCACCCAGCGGGCCTCGTCGTAGAGGTCACGCAGTGGCACGACCTCGACGCGCGCCCGCTCCGCCTCGGTCAGCGCCAGGTTCAGCATCTCGGCGCGTTCCGTCCAGCTGAACGGATGGCGCGGCGAGCGTGCCTGGTGGGCCGAGCCCAGCAGCACGACGACACGCGGCGCCTCGGCCAGCGCGGCGCGCAACAAGGCCAGGTGCCCGTTGTGGAAGGGCTGGAAACGGCCGATGACGACAGCAACCTCTGAACTCATGACAACACTCCCGGAAACACCGCCGCGATGGGCATCTGCCGCCCCTGGCCGAAGGCGCGCCCGCGCAGACGGATCAGCGGCGGCGCCTGCCGGCGCTTGTATTCGCTACGCTGGATCATGCGGGCGACCTTCTCGATCAGCGCCCTGCCCTCGGCCGTCTCACGCAGCGTGGCCATGCGGGCCTCGGCGGCGCCGCGCTCGTCAGCGGCAAGACGTTCGCCTTCGATGAGGATCTTCAGCATCTCATCGAGCACGGGGTACGGCGGCAGGCTGTCGCTGTCGCGCTGACCCGGCGCCAGTTCGGCAGAAGGTTCTTTGTCGATGATGGCCGTCGGGATCAGCTCGCGGCCGGCCGCCTCGTTGAGGTGGCGGCTCAGCGCGAAGACTTCCGTCTTGTAGAGATCGCCGATGAGCCCCAGGCCGCCGTTGGTGTCGCCATACAGCGTGCAGTAGCCCACCGACACCTCGCTCTTGTTGCCCGTGGTCAGCAGCAGGTGGCCGTTCGCATTCGAGTAGGCCATCAGGATGGTGCCGCGCACGCGGGCCTGCAGGTTCTCCAGCGTCAGCCCCTGCATGGCCGCGCCGAAGCTGTCGGCGAACTGCGCCTTCAGCGCGTCGACGGCGCCGTGGATGGGATGGTTCAGCAACCTGATGCCCAGGTTGCGGGCCAGCGCCTCGGAGTCGGTCACCGAGCCGCTGGACGAGAAGCTGGACGGCATCGTGATGCCGACGACGTTGTCGGCGCCCAGCGCTTCGGCGGCGAGTGCGAGCGTCAGCGCGCTGTCGATGCCGCCGGAGCTGCCGACGACGGCCTTCGTGAAGCCGCAGCGGCGCGCGTAGTCGCGCAGACCCAGCACGATCTGCGCGCGGTAGAAGGCCATCGCGCTCAGCCCCTCGGGCGCGGGACGGGGCAACTCGCCGCCGTCGGGCTCCACGAAGCGGCCGCCCTCGAAGCCCAACGTGCGCACGCTTTCGGCAAAGCGCTCGGCCTCGAAGACCACACCTGCCTCGGGCTCGACGGCGAAGCTGGCGCCGTCGTAGACGAGCTGGTCGTGCCCGCCGACATGGTTCACGTACAGGATGGGCAGGCCGTTGCGACGCGCCGCCGCCGTGAAGACCTGATGCCGCTGCTCGCGTTTGCCGATGTTGCTGGGGCTGGCGTTGATGCTGATGACGAGGTCGGGTGCCGCGTCGCGCAGGCGGTCGAAGGGATTCACGCCGTAGTCCGCGCCGTCGTCGTTCCAGCCGTCCTCGCAGATCAGCAGGCCCACCTGGGCCGCGCCGATGCGAAGCACCTTGGCAACGTCCGGGCCGGGCTCGAAGTGACGGCGCTCGTCGAAGATGTTGTAGGTGGGCAGCAGCTGCTTGGCATAACGCAGCAACACCTCGCCGTGCTGCAGCACGAGCAGCCCGTTCTCGAGCTTCTTGCCGGCGCCTTCGCGCCGCAGCGGCGCGCCGAACACCCAGGTGAGCTCGGGCAGCTCGCGCGAGGCGGCACGCAGCGCGTCCAGGCCGGCATCCAGCTGGCGCAAAAAGGCCGGCTCGTCCAGCAGGTCGCCGGGGTAGTAGCCGCTGAGCGCCAGCTCGGGGAAGACCACCAGCTGCGAGCCGGCCCAGGCTGCCTGCCGCGCGGCGGCCACCATGCGCGCCGCGTTGCCGGCCACGTCGCCCACCGTGAGGTTGAGCTGGGCAATCGTCAGCTTGATCATGACTTGATGCCGAAGACCTGGCGCAGATAGGCCAGGAAGGTTTCGTCCTCGCACAGCGTCTTGCCGGGGCTGTCGCTGAGCTTGGCCACGGGCTGACCGTTGGCGTGCGTGAGCTTCATGACGATGTTCAGCGTCTGCAGGCCCATGTCGTTGCTGAGGTGGGTGCCGATGCCGAAGCCCAGCTGCACGCGGTCGGCGAAGTGACGGTACAGCTCGATGGCCTTGGCGACGGTCAAGCCGTCGCTGAACACCAGGCGCTTGGTGTGGGTGTCGATGCGCAGCTTGGCGTAGTGGGCGAGCGCCTTCTCACCCCACACGACCGGGTCTCCGCTGTCGTGGCGCAGGCCGTCGAACAGCTTGGCGAAGTAGAGATCGAAGTCGGCCAGGAAGGCGTCCATGCCCACCACGTCGGTCAGCGCCGTGCCGAGGTCACCGCGGTACTCCTGCACCCAGTCCTCCAGCGCGGCCTTCTGGTGGTCGCGCAGCCGCACGGTGCCCAGCGCCTGGTAGGTCTGCAGGTATTCGTGCGCCATCGTGCCGATGGGCACCAGGCCCAGCTCCTTGGCCAGCAGCACGTTGGAGCTGCCCTTGAAATGCTGCGGCAGCGCGTCGCGCAGCTGGCGCACCACCTCGCGTTGCCAGGCGCCCGAGAAGCGCCGGCGCAGGCCGAAGTCGAACAGGTCGAAGGGGTGGCGCTGCGGCCGCGGCTCGGCGGCGAAGGCTTGCAGCGCGGCGATCTTGGCGCTCAATCGGCGCTGGCCTTCCGCCCTCACCTCGGGCGTGTCGAGGCGACGGAAGTACAGCTCGTTGACGATGGCCAGCACCGGGATCTCGAAGCCCATCACATGCACCTGCGGACCGCGGGCAACGATCTGCAGCTGCGGACCGTCGGTCGTCACCTCGATGAAGGCGCGCTGGAAGCGAAAGATGCGCAGGAAATCGACGAAGTCGCTCTTGATGAAGCGCAGGCCCTTCAGGTAGGCCAGCTCGTCCTCGCGGAAGCTCAAGGCGCACAGCGCGTCCAGCTCACGCTCGACGTCGGCCTTCAATTCGGCCAGCGGGTAGCCTGGCTGGTTGCGGCAGACGAAGCGGTATTCGGTCTGCGTCTGCGGGTGGCGGTGCAGCAGCGTCTGCCACATCGTGAACTTGTAGAGGTCGGTATCCAGCAGGCTGGTGATGACGGGCGTGTTCATGTGTTCTCTCAGAGATCGGTACTGCGCAGCAATTGCAAACCACGCACCTGCATGGCGGCCAGGAAGTCGGCCTGCTGCGCCTCGAAGCCGGTGACGGGGCTGATGCAGTCGGTCAGCAGCACCAGCTTGCGCAGTTGCTTGGACGGCAGATGCGCGGCCAGGTGCTCGACCGTGGCGCGCACGCAGTGGCTGCCGGCCTCGCCCGCGATGAGCACGCGGTCGAAGCGGTCCAGCTCGGCCAGCAGCGCCGCGTTCAGCTCGGTGCGCTCGTCGGCCGCGTCCGGCACCTCGGCCTGCAGCGCGCTGTAGTGTTCGGTCCAGGGGTTCTCGCCCTTGGTGACGACCGACACCGACCGGCCCTGCGCATCGGCCCAACCATCCAGCGCGGCCTGCAGGCCCGCATGCACGGCGTGGCCCCAGGTGCCCATCTGGCAGTGCACGGGCCAGACCATCAGCGTGTAGCGGCCGGTGGCCTCCAGCGCATCCAGGTAGGCCAGCGTGCGCGGCAGCGCCGTCGCGTCGCGCGGCAGGTAGGCGCCAGCCCGCACCTGCGCGGCGGTGATCGGCGTGAACGGGCCCGGCGCACGGCCGGTGGCCGCCTCGATCCAGAAGCCCGGGTGGGCGATGTCGATGCGGTGGTGGGAGTCGAGCGTCACGGTGACGGCATCGAGCTGCGCGCCCAGGCGCTGCACGAGGGCGGCGGCCCGCTGCAGGTCGGCATGCGCGCCCGCCACCGGCAGCGCGGGGCGGATGGCCTCAGCCGTCACCGGCGAGCGCGGCAGCCAGTCTTCAGGCAGGTCGCAGAAATCGTTCTGCGGGTCGATCAACAGCAGATGCGTGTTCATGTGCATGTCCTCTCGTGGGGTGCGCCCATCATAAGCTCACTTAAATTAATTGTGCAATTAAGTTGAAAGGGAAAGTTCCCAGAGGCGTGCGAGCGCTTATCCTCGCTTCAGTGAACGACACAATGAACTCCCCGCCCGACACCCGGCTGATCTGCACCGTCGACGTCGTACTGCTGACGCTGCGCGACGGGCAACTGCAAGTGCTGCTGCACAAGCGTGACCGCGAACCGTTCAGCGGCGCACTGGCGCTACCGGGCGGCTACGTGCATGCCGACGAAGACCAAGGCTGCGAGGATGCCGCGCAACGCGTGCTGCAGCAGAAGGCGGGCCTGCAAAGCCCCTACCTGGAGCAGCTCGCCAGCTTCAGCGGCCCGGCCCGCGACCCGCGCGGCTGGAGCGTGTCGGTCGCCTACTTCGCGCTGGTGCCGGTGCCGGAGACCAGCCAGCCCGGCCAACACTGGCTGCCGGTGGACCGCCTGCCGCAACTGCCGTTCGACCACGGTCGCATCGTCGCCACCGCCGTCGAGCGCGTGCGCAACAAGAGCCAGTATTCGTCGCTGCCGGTGCACCTGTGCCCCGAGCCGTTCACGCTGCCGCAGCTGCACGCCATCTACGAAGCGCTGCTGGGCGAAGCCATCAACCCGGTGAGCTTTCGCCGCAAGATGGACGAGTTGGCCATCCTGGAAGCCGTACCCGGCGCCAAGCGCGCGGAAGGCGCGCATCGGCCGGCGCAGCTGTACCGGTTGAAGGATGAGTTCCGACAGAAGCTGCAACTCGTGGGGCGAGGACTGAACGCCTGAAGAAGGCGTTGGGCAAGGCTTGCCCACGTCCTTACCGAGCAAGACCGGCGACAGCGAAGAAAGCCGCCAAGCCCAGAGAAGGATGCCGCCATCGACATCGTCGAACGGCGACAACGCCCCATATGCCAGAGATTTGGCCTGTCCGGAGGGACTCGAACCCCCGACCTGCTGCTTAGAAGGCAGGCAGCAAATCCAGTATCCATGCGGGTTTGCTGGCGATTTGTCTAAGTCTCATGGATGGATAAATGAGGCCATATCCCTGGGGCGCGCCTCGCAACGTTAGACAGCCAAAACCTACAGCTCCTGCACCGTGTCCGCGTAGAGCCGGTCCGACTCCAGCCCGCCGTCGCGCCCCTTGTGCTCGTAGTCGATGCGGGTGACGCCAAACGCTCGGCGCAACTGGCGCACCAACTCGCGCCAGGCGCCGGCCGGCGTGCCGCCGTCCTGGCGGCTCATGGTGGCGTGGATGTAGGCGTGGCCGTCTGCGGTCAGGTCCACCTGGGCGATGACGTCGGGCGGGTCGCGGTGCTCGAAGCTGCGGCCAGGGCCGAACAGGCGCGCGGTGACGCGGGTCGGCTGGATGTGCCAGGTCACGGCGTCACCTCGGCCAGGCGCCGACCAGCGCGGCGTGCCGGGCGCGGCAGTCGGCAGCAGCAGCCTCACGGGCGGCCACCACGTCCAGCACCTCCCGCAGCGGCGCGCCGGTGGCCTGCGGGTAGGCCGGGCCAGCAACGCACGGCGCGGCAAGCGCGGCCGGCGGCGGGTCGACGGGCCTAGTAATCGGCGCCGGCGTCGTGCAGGCGCTGCAGCACAGCAGCAGGCACAGGCACGTCGCCCAGCTCAAGGGCCGCGCCGGGCTGGCAGATCGGGGCATGGAGCGCATGGCGGACCTCCGGTGATACCTGGGTGGCCCGCGCCGCGATCGCGGCGCGCTGGGCCTCGTAGCGCGTCTCGGCGGCGCGTGCGCGCAGCCGGTCGGCCTCGCGGGCGGTGTCGGCTGCTGCTTGCTCGGCCCGGGCCTTGGCGTCCCAGCGGGCCTGCACGCGGGCCGCGCCGTGGTGGTAGCCGTAGCCAGCAGCACCGGCCAGCAGCACCAGTGCTGCGGTGAGCCTGATGGACCAGGCGGGCATCACCGGATCTCCAGCTCAAACGGCGCGCCGGCGGCCCAGGCCATCAGCTCGGTCAGCGCCTGCCGGCTCTGCAGCCCCGCCATCTGGCCGTTGAGCTGGCCGTGGACCATGCAAGGCGCAATGCAGCCCAGCAGTTCGGAGCGCAGGCCCTTGGCCTTGTCGCCGCCATAGTTGGCGGCGTGGATGAGGATGTTGGACCGGCCGGGCACGTCGCGCACGCCGTAGACGCGGCCAAATTTTGGGCTCTGCACGATCTCGCACCGGTAGGTGCCTGTCGGGATGCAGCTGGCGCCGGTGGCGTTGTCGCGCCACGGCAGCTCGGTGGTGTGCAACACCTGGCCGTCGAACTGCAGCACGCCGAACGTGCCCTCGTCGGTGCTGGGCGAGCGCGTGAGGACGGCGCGCCTCACTCCTCGCCCCTCACCGCGCGGCGCAGCTGGCCGGCGGTCTTGAGCGGCTGACGCCGAAAGCGCTTGGCCAGCACCGACACACCGCCGGCCAGGAAGTACCCCAGCGCGCCCATGGCGCCGTCCACGGCCCGCGCCGTCAGCATCGGCGCCCACTGCTGCAGGATGGCCAGCGCCACATCCCCGAAGAGGTGGCTGCACGCGAACGCGACGAAGAACCGCGCGAACAACTCGCCGCGCGTGCGCGGCATGTCAACGGCCACCATCAGGGCTGCGCCGATGCCGGCGGGGAGGAGCTTGGCGAGGGCGAAGCCCGCCGCCGCGCTCGTTGCGGGTTCGCTCATGGTTTGACCTTTCATGGGTGTTCGTACTGCTGTTTGCTGGGGATGCTATGAAGGTGCGCGTTAGGCGCTTGGGGATGTGGGCCACACCACGGCCGCGACGGCGGCGGCATCGGCTGCGTCGTTGAGTTGCTGGTAGAGCGCGTCCGATGTCTCGATGAGCGCCTGTCGGCGCGCGGCGATGGCCTGGCCGATGGCCAGCAGGTCGGCCAGCAGCAGCTCGCGCATCACGTTGTCGCTGCAGCGCCAGAGCCGCGAGGCCTGGCCGCCGGCCTGCATCGCCATGACCGCGCCCATGATGTCGAGGCGTGAGCTGGCACCAGCGTCCACCTGGTAGCCGTCGTGGTCGATCGGCGAGTTGTCCAACAGCTCGCGCTGCTGCTTGATGTTGGCCCACTGGCGCGCCCGCGCACCGTCCAGTCCGTCGCGCATAGCGCTGACGATTCCGCCAGCCAGCGATGAGTTGGGAGACGCGGCCAGCGCCTGCTCGCAGGCCGGGCCAAGGCCCAGCGCCGCAGAGTTGGCAAGGGCCGCAAAGTCCACCGGGTGCCAGTCATTCCAGGTTGCGGCCTTGCCGCCCGCCAGGTCGTAGGCCTCGACGCTGGGCCAGCTTGAGACCTGCACCAGCAGCACCTGGGCTGCGTCCAGGGTCTGCGCCTCCACGCGGGTGGCAACGTGGTAGGCGATGTCGGCTCCGCCGGGGGTCTTGATGGCTTTGGTGATGGGCATGTCAGGTGAGTCCATTGAGGTCCACGATCTCGACGACCGCAGATGACTCGTTGAGTCGAGTTAGAGGGTCGATGTCAAGCTCGGTGAACACGATCGTGCGGAAGCGATACAGCGAGCCGCCGCTGAGGGTCCACGCCGCTGCATACGTGCGCTGGATGTATTGGCCGCCGCGCGCCGCGCTGCGCACCTCGGAGTAATAGGGGGTGCCGAAGGCGCCGCACAGGGTCGACGAAATGCCAGCGGGCAGCGCGGCCGAGTAGTCATCAACGCCGCTGCCCGCCGGGTAGGAGAGCGGGCCCGACGATGTCAGCACTCGTCCGGCCAGCAGGTCGTAAGCGAGCGTGCCGTCCGTGTCGTAGATGGCTGCCTGAGCGCCGGCGCCTGGTAGAGCCGGCGCGGCGAAAACGTAGACATCCGGCGTCAGCAGCGCCGGCCAAGACGACGCGCCCGCCGTGGGCAAGCTGGCCACGCTCTGCACATCGACGCCCCAATCGTTGCCGCCCAGTGAGTACGGGCCTCGCGAGATGCGCGAGTAGGCGCCGCTCGTGACGCCTAGCACCATGACCGGCGGCGTGGGACTCGTGACTCGCAGGCTCACGCTCCCGAGCGTGCCGCCGTTCAGGGGGCTGCCAGCAGAGGCTGTGGTGCCGACATAGACAGCCTTGCCGATGTAGTTGCAGCCTCGCGCCGCCGGGGACAGAGCCACCGTGTCGGTCGCGCCCACCGCCTGGATGCCTGCGCCTGACGTGATGGTCGGCGTGCCGGTGGCCCACAGCACCACATAGCGGTCAACCGGTATCGCCGTCGCACTCACCGTGGGCACCGACCCAGGGTAGCTGACCGTCACGCCGGATAGGTCCGTGCCGCCATTGAGCCCCATCACGCGCACCGTCGCGCCAGCCAGCAGCGAAAAAGACCTGCTGAAACTCGTGCCGGCACCGATCAGATAGGCGCCCAAGCAAACGCCGTTGACAACGGCGTCGGAGTCGAACAGCACGTTGCCGGACGTGTCCCAAGTCTTGATCGGCATGGTCAGGCGCTCAGCCGCACGCGCTCGGCGTTGGACGAGTTGTAGATGCTGACGCGGTTGGCCGTGATCTCAACCCGGGCGCCGCTGGGCGATCCTGAGACCTGGCCATTGACCGTCCTGCTCAGCGCGTCCACCGTCAGGTTGTTGGCCGTAAGCTGCTGGATGTGCGAGGCTCGGATGTAGGCGTTCGACATCACGACGTCCCAGCTGGCCTGCGTAAACGCGCCGCCGAGATTGGTGCCGATCGTGGCGCCCACGGTGGCGTTGTCCTGCGGCTTCCCGGGGCCCGTCACGCCGGACCAGTTGGCAGTGAGCGCCGCCACGTCGGCCTTGGCTGTGGCATCTGCGGCAGCGGCGGCCACCGCAGCAGCTCGCGCGGCCTCGGCCTTGTTGGAGGCGTCGGCGATCGCGCGGGTCTCCTCCGCGTCCACGATGTTGTCGGCATGGGCCTGGGCGTTGATGCGCGCCAGGTCGGCCACGGCTGCAGCGTATGTATTTGCCGCCGACGTTGCCGAGTTGGCGGCTGCATCCGCCTTGGCCTGCGCGCCGGCCAGCGTCTCCAGATCCTGCGCGAGATTGGAGCCCACGTAGGTGCCGGCCGGGGCGCCATTGGTGGCGTTGAGGTCGCCCGTGTATCCGTAGTCGACGATGGTTGTCTTGCCGGCATTGACGCCGAGCAAGTTGCCGTTGGCGTCGAGGGAAAACGGCAGCTCAATCGCCATCGCCGATGCCGGCGCGATGACCTCAAGCCCAGTGCCCTCACCCGCGCCGCACACACCAACCATGCAGTAGGCTGCGCGGAACATGCCGGTGAAGGTTGCACCCTGCAACTTGAGCGCCGAAGCGCCGCAGCGCTTCATGGCCGCGATCAGCGGCGCCAGCGGCATCTTGCCGCTCGGATGGTCGTTGGTCCAGACTGCCAGGATGTAGCTATTGCCAAAGGCATTGAGAGCTGCCGCGATGTCGTCGCACTTGGAGTCAGCATCTCCGGGGTGCCAGGTGACCGCGTATCCAAGTACGCCGGTGTAGCGGTTGATGACGCGGAAATTCCACCATGCGCCGGACCCATCAATCTGCGCTCCATCGCGCCACAGGCCAATCGCAATTCGAGGCGTCGAGGTGTAGCCTGTCGAGCTGATCGTGTACGCGCGCAGGCCCAGCCCTGGCAGCGTCACCTGCCCACCGGCGCCGCCGATCAGAGCGCCGTTGGCGCCGATGCTGATGTTGCTGTTGAGCCATCCCGCCGCCGGCGTGATGTTGCTGGCCGCAAGCGGCGTGCCGGCGGCCAGGAGCACATTGCCCGCGGCATCCTTGATGCTAAGCCCGCGCGAATCGATCTGCGCTGCAGTCAACTGGCCGCGAATGGAGGCAGCCGAAAACTCGGCGGTGCCGTCCGCGTTGATCCGCCAGCCGCTGACGCCCTGCGAGTAGTTCTGACTCTGGATGTACGCACTGACCGACAGCGAGCCGCCCAGCAGCTTGGCCACGCTCAGGCTGGAGATCTGGCCGTTGTCCACCACCAGGTTGCCCATCACGCCACTCGTGGCCACGAGGTACTGTGTGACCGTGTAGCCGATGGCAGCAGCACCAAAGCGCGCAGGGTCGGTGATGGTGCCGGTGACCTTGCTGCCGCCGAGGTCCACCGCATCATTGGCCAGCTGAGCTGCAGCAATCGCCAGGGGCGCGATGTCGGCATTGCCGATCTTGCCCGTGGTCACGGCCATGCCGTTGGTGCCGCCAGCCGGCGTGGTGCTCTCGTAGCCGTCGCGGGTGACCCAGGTGATCCACAGCCGCAGCGTGGTGCCCAGCGCGCACGGAAGGCCGTAGGCGCCGCCGGCGAACTCGCCCAGCAGCTTGGCGTCGGCGAAGGTCGGCAGCGGGCCGCTGGTGTAGGCCTTGCCGTAAACACGCGTGGTGCCGTGGCCGTGGCCCACGGTGTAGGTGGGCAGGGCCTGCTCGATGAGCACGGTGGCAAAGCCAGGAGTGAGCGTGGGAAGCGTGGGCTGGGGTGGTGGCGTGGGGTCGGGCTGGGTTGGGTCGAGGTCGGCCGTGGTGACGGTGACGCTGGCCGATGTGGTGCCCAGGCTCTCCTGCCCATCGATGACCGCGTGGCGCACGCGCAGCGTGTAGGTGCCCGGCGCGCCAACTGTCTGCACGAGCGCACTGGCGCGGCCAAACCAGAGCGGCGTGGCGGTGTCCCAGTTGCTGCCGTTGAGGCGGGCGCGGGTCTCCAGGTAGTAGCGCTCGGCGCTGGGTGTCCAGCTCCAGGTGATGACGCCTTTGCCCACGGCGCCGACCAGGCCCTCCACGTTGGCCGGCGGTGCGATGGGCAGCACGCGGGCGCCGTCCACCGTGGCGGCGACGGTGGCCACGCTGTCGCTGTAGGCGGCAGCGCTGTGGCGCACGAGGTCGAGCCGCCAGCGGCCCGGGCCCGCGAGGCTGACGGCCGTCACCCGCATCGCCTCCATGGCCAGGCCGATGGGGTGCTCGACGTTGATGATGTCGCCCTCGTCGTGGCGGATGCCGTTGTCAAACACCTCCAGGCTTGTCGACACATCGAACAACACCAGCTTGTTGAGGCGTTCGGTGGCCTCTCGCAGGGCCTGGCTGTAGCGGTGGATGCCGGGCATGCGCACCTGGCTCAACCGCCAGGGCTTGGTGGTGCCGGCGCCGTCGAGCTGGGCCACGGCCGAGGCGTCGCGCCAGGGGATGGCGCTGGTGTCGGTGTAGATGACCTCCACGGCGGTGGGCGCCTGGTTGAGGTCGCGCAGCTCCAGCGAGTCGATGGCGCTGATGTCGCCGCTGGTGTGGCGGTAGGTGGCCGCCGGTGCGTCGTTGGCGTCGGCCAGCAGGCGCACGCCGCCGGCGCTCGGCAGCAAAAAGCAGCCGGCATAGGCGCGCAGCGTCTCGGCCACGTCCTTGGCGGCCGAGGGCGTCGTGAAGCTCACGCCCAGCACGCGGCGCATCTCGCTGCTGCCGGGCACGATGGCGCGGTTGGCGGCGCCCACGGCCTTGACGCTGGCCCAGTCCACCGCCACGCCGCAGCCGTAGGCCTTGCTGGCGAGAAAGTCGCCCAGGCACACGGCCGGCACCTCGCTGTAGGCCCAGGTGCTCGGGTCGGCCAGGCGCTGCGGGCCGGCGCCGCCGGCAGTGGTGTCAAACGCCGGGTCGTAGCACTTGCGGCCACGGATGCGCGCGGTGAAGTTGAGCGTGCCGCTGAAGAGCGCCGCCGGCATGGTGATGAGGCTCCACGCGTGGCCGGTGAGCGGGCGCACGGCGGCGGTGATGCCCTGGGCCGCAATCGCGGCGGCCAGCGTGGCGTCGGCGGCTGTTTGGTCGCCCGCGTAGTGCACGGCCGTGATGCTGGCGGGCAGCACCTCGTCGCCAAGGCGAAGGTCGTTGATGCTGTCGCAGCCGAGGCACCACAGCACCTGCACGAGCAGCGTGCCGGGCGTGCCGGCCTTGGGCAGCACGTTGAGCACCAGGCCGCCAATGCGGTCCTCGCCGTAGACCAGCGGCACGACGGCGCGCGAGGCGGCTGCGGCGACCTGGCGAGCCGAGGCGCTGGCGCCCGTGCCGTTGAGGCTGGACGCAGGCGGAATGGTGAGGGAGTCGGAGACGAGTGCCATCGCGTGCGGTCAGTTGCGGCGTGCCAGCGTGTAGGCCTGGCCGTTGATCTTGAGCACCGTGCCGGCGGGCAGCAGCGGCGCGAAATCACCATCAGTCACAAAGGTGCGCGGCGAGAGGGTGTACTCACACGGGTGGCGCAGCTCGATGCGCACGGCATCGGCGCCGATCTGCGCGGCGCCACAGATGCCGTCTGCCAGCCACACGACATCGCCCGCGGCGGTGGCGCCAGCGTCGTAGCCCCAGATGCGCACGCTGCGGTCCTGCACGCCCTGGGCCCGCACCAGCGCCGCCATGGCGCCGTCGCCGTTGCCGATGCGCAGCGCGCCCGTCAGGCTGAGCGCACCGACCTGCAGCGACTCCAGCGACACATCCTCCTTGGCCCAGTTGACGCCGGCCCATGTGAGATCCGAGTAACTGCTCCAGCGCTTGGCCGGTGAGAACGCAAGCTCCACCAGCAGCGCGGGTCGCTGCACGGGCGCGCCCAGCGCCGTGGAGAGGGCGGCGGACAGGGCCTTCATACCTGCGCGAGCCTCACGGTGACGTGGTAATAGGCAGTGCGCGGGGAGACCTGCGGCTTGTCGACAAAGCCGCAGGTGTAGGTGGCGCCATCGACCGGCCAGCGGAAATCGAAGTTGGCGTCCTTGTTGGCCTCCCAGAACGCGAGCAGGGTGTCGCGGTCAGCGCGGCCGAGGATGTGCACGATCGTGAAGTCAGCTTTGTCGGCGCTGTAGAGGCGGCGGCGCTTGAGCATGCCGTTTGTGGCGCGCACGGCCTGGATGCCGGCGCCCACAACGGACTCGCTCTCGTCCTGGACGATGGGATAGGTTGGGTATGGCATGCGTGGTCTCTGTCAGGCCAGGACGACCTCAGGCTGGCGCGAGCTGCTGGACGGCGTGCAGACGGCGCTTGTGCCTGTGATGAGCACGCTGGTGAGCTGCTGAACGGCCGTGACGATCTGCAGCGTCGCGTCGCGCGTCTGGTACTGGGCGTCGATGCCCTGCTGCGCGAGCTGCACCTGCTGCGTGGCACTGGCAAGCAGCGGGCTCAGGGCGTCGGACGCGGGGGCCTGTGCGGCTGCGCCGCTGAGCGTCTGCCCCGTCTCGGCCAGGTAGTCGGCCACGGTGGCGAAGCTGCCCTGCAGCTGCAGCAGCACGGCGAGCTGCTTGGCGCCCGTCTCCGTGGCGGGGTTGATGCTCTCGACCAGCGCGCGGAATTGCTCGCGGCTGTTGACGTCGGTGGTGATGCCGGCAGACGACAGAGCGGCCTGAATGTCCTTGGCCTTGAACCCAGCGATCTCGTCGCGGTTGTAGTAGTTTTGCGCGAAGCCGAGGGCCTGCTGGCTCAGCGCATCCATGCCGCCGGCCAGCTCGATCATGCGCTCGCGCGCATCCACGCTGGACCCGGCGATCTTGGCGAAGATGCCGCCCAGCGAGTTGATCGAGTTTGAGAAGGTCTGCAGCGTCGACAGGCGCGCCAGAGTCGTCGACAGCGTCTCGCCGGCCTTCTGAAACGGCGTCAGCTGTGCGGTGAACTGCTTCGCCAGGTCATCGCCGAGATTGGTGATGGCCGCCTGGATGGCGGCCTTGTTCTCGTCTTCCGTTTTACCCCAGGCGACCTTGAAGTCAGCCGCGTAGTTGTTGACCGTGTCGACCGGCAGGCTGAGCACCTTGGCGTATTCGCTCGTGACCTGGTAGAGCGCCTTGATCCCGGTGTCGAGCACGGCATCTTGCTCGGCGCTGATGGCGCTGAGGTCGGTGCCGTGTTTGTCGGACCTGAACCAGCCACCCTTTTTCGTCCAGTTGGCGTAGGCCTGGCCAGCAAAGCCGCTCGCGTTGACAGAGCCCGTGATGCCGGTTTCGCCCGTCTGCTTCGCGCCCATGCCGAAAGCACGGTTGACGATGCCGCCAATGGCGCCACCGATGACAGAGCCGATGGGGCCAGCGAAGACAGTGCCCAGCGCTGTGCCGATGTTGACGGCCGCATTGCCGCTGCCGCCAAACGCCGAGTAGCCGCCGCTGATGGCCCGGCCGCCGAAGATGCCCGCCGCGCCGCCAAGTGCCCACGGCGCCAGCGCGCCGGCACCCTGCGCAAGGCCCTGCCCCCACGCACCGCTGCCGAGCAGCGCGCCTGCGCCATCAAGCGCAAGGCCGGTGCCCCCGTTGATGGCCAGCATGGCGCCGCCGCTGAACGCGCTGCCAAGCCCGCTCAAGCCCAGCAGCGATCCCAAGCTGCCGATGGAGCCGGCGCCACCCAGGACGCCGCTGCCTGTGGCGGCCGTTGCAGTGCCGGTGAGGCCCAGCATCGAGCCGATGCCGCCGGCGAACTGGGAAATGTAAGGCTGAATGTTTGCCTTGATCACCTGAGTCTTGAACAGGTTGACGACGGCATCCCAAAGGTTCCTCGCGAAGCCCTTCCCGCTCTCGAATCCGCGCATCAGCGCGTCGGTCAGGGTCCGCTCAATCTCGTTGCTGGCGCGCGTCCACTCCTTGGTCGCCTCCTCGGCCGACTTCTTGGCGGCGTCGCGGGTCTCCTTGTTGCCGATGACATCAGCCAGCTCCTTGCGCTTGTCGATTTCGCGCTGCAGTGCGTCTGCCGTGCGTTGATCGTTCGCAGCGACAGCCCTGGCCCTCTGCTCATCCAGCCGCTTGATCGCGACCAACTCGACGGCCTGGGCCAGGCTGACATTGAGCGCTGCTGAA
Source organism: Pelomonas nitida (assembly GCF_043555975.1). NCBI lineage: Bacteria > Pseudomonadati > Pseudomonadota > Betaproteobacteria > Burkholderiales > Sphaerotilaceae > Roseateles > Pelomonas nitida. Next base: position 184,933 of record NZ_JBIGIA010000009.1, read on the forward strand.
ACGCCCAATGCCTCTTCCTCGTCGCGCAGCTTCTGGACCTGCTTTGCCACCGCTTCGGCGCTCTGGTCCATGGCGTCGATCTTCTTGAGGTAAAGGTCGTTTCCTCGGGCCATGGCGTCGGCCACCTGCTTTGCCGCCTCAGCCTGCTCCTTCTCCAGCTTCACTGCGAAAGGCTGCTTGGCGATCAGCTCCTTGACCGCATCAACGTAGCGCTCCTCGCCGGCTGCGGTGCCATCACGCAGCACCTTGAGCGCTCGCAGATCCTTCTGATACGTGCCAGACAGACCAGACAGGCGCTCCAGCAGAGCCGCCTCTTGCTCCAGCGCCCGCTGGGCGGCGTTGTCGGCGCTCTTGTCGCGCGCCTTGTCGCGGATCCCATCGAGCACGTCACGGTACTGCTGGACGCTGATCAGCCCGCGCTCGACTAGGACCTGATACTGATTGCGAGCAGCCGTCAGCTCGCGCTCCATTTGGGCAGACTTGGACAGGTATTGCAGGGACTGCTTGTCGAACTCCTGCAGCGCGGCCTTGTCCTTGGCCTCTTGAGCGGCCGTCGCGGCGCGCGCTTTGGCGGGGCTTTCCTGCGCCTCCAAGGTCGCAAGCTGCTGCTCCATGATGCGCAGTTCTTCAGTGAGCTGCACGGCGCGCGTCTGGTCGGCGGCGTTGCCGGTTGAGAGCACGTCCCGGCGCCTCTTCGCCTGCGCGATCTTGGCTTCCAGGCTGACGATCGTGTCATCCCGGCCGATCGCCTTGGCCGCGCTGGTTGCAAAAGAGGTGGCGTCTTTGATGTTGAGCCACAGGCGCTCCAGTGAGCCGAGGTTTTTCTCCAGCCTGGGGAAGCGGTCCTCAATCGCGGAGGCGTATGCCTCCTGTGCCACCCTCGCAGCCTCGGCGGCGCGGCCCTGCTCTTCAAGCGCCTTGATCTGCTTGTAGACGGAGGCAGTCAGGAAGTTGGTGGACTCGTCGAGCTTGATCGACGCCTTGAGCGGGTCTTTGCCAAGATCGGCGAAGGCCTTGGCGGTATCTTCGACGGCGGGGCCGCCAACTCGCTGCAGCTGGACGGCAGCAGCCGCAAAGCGACCGAGGCTTTCGGCGCCGATCTTGCCGGATGACGCCAGCAAGTTCAGCGCCTCAGCGGCTGCTCCTTGCGTGACGCCAGAGCCCGCGATGCTTGCCGAGATTCCGCTGAGCTCCTGCGCAGTGACGCCGGCCACGTTGCCAGTGAGGATCAGCGTCTTCTGGAAGGCTTGAGCCTCTTCGGCACCCTTGATGTATGCCAGCCCCAGCAAGCCAGCAGCCGCAGCGGCCACGGTGAACGGGTTCACCAGCCCTAGAACATAACCACCAAGTGCGCGCGCAGCAGCACCTGCGCCGCCAAAGCTGTCCTTGATCTGCCCGCCCTGCTGCAGCAGCACCGTGAGCGGCGCCTGGCCGCCTTGCAGGCTGGTGACGATGTCGGTGAATTGCGCCGGCAGCTGGCGCAGTGCGGCGCTCGTCTGTGCAGCGCTGACGCCGATGCCGCCCAGGCTGGACGATGCCGCCTTCTGAGCCACCTCAGCCTTGCGCAGGTCGTCGAGGTAGGGCTTGAGGGCGTCGACAGAGAGGCCGCGCTGCTTGGACAGCGCCTCGAAGTAGGCAGACGTTCCCCGCTCACCAGCCTGCAGCGCTGCAGTGGACCGCTCAATGGCGGCCTGCATCTTGCTCTGCGCGGCGGCGACCTTGGCGGCCGCCTTCTCGGCGCCGTCGCCCGTCTTGCCCAGGTTATCGCCGGCCTTGGCGCCCTCGCGCTCGGCGGTCTTGCCAAGATCGACGATGGCGGTCTTGGCCTGCTCGACACCGGCACGGACGCCGGAGGCGTCCATGGTGGCGCGCAGTTCAACTTCGCGGGCGTTCTCGGTCATGGGGTGGTCTTTCAGGGCGCGGCGTTCTCGCGCATCTGGTCAAGGGCTGCGGCCTCAATGGCGCGCACGGAGTCGAAGGTGTCGCGCCAGTCGTCGGCGTTCAGCTGCTCGCGGTCCAGCAGCCGCATGAGCGGCGTGTAGTCAAGGCCGGTAGCACCGCCCATCCCGACACGCCACTGAGTGGACACGTCGAGGAAAAGCCGCCAAGGCAACCAGTTGTCGGGCCACAGCTCGACGTGGTCATAACCGTAGTCCTCAGCGGTGAAGAGGCCGCCAGGCTTCGACCTGTAGTAAAGGGCCCTGGCGGCTTGGGTCAGTTTCCCAGCCGGCCCTCGCTCACGGCGCGGCCGTAGGCGGCCATGATGGCGCGAGCGGCTGCCGGGTACTCGTCGGCCAGCTGCGCCGCGTTCTCGGCATTCAGCGCCTCGTCGAGGCTCCAGCTGTCGAGCACGTCGACGAGATAGGCGCCGTTTTTCTCGACGGCCGCGGCCATGATGTCGGAGACGCTGGGGTCGGCGCCATCGGCGTCCGGCGCGTCGAAGGTCTGCGACAGAAACGCGCCGAACTGCTTGCGGCTGCGGTACTTGAAGGTGCAGCGAATGGCGCCTTCGGTGCCATCGGGCATTTCAAACTTGACGTCGACGGGAGCGAACGTCTTGGGCGGCTTGCCCAGGGTGATCTTGGCTGTCATGGTTTGGTGTCCTTCGCGGGGATGTTGAAAAGCCCGTGCCCAGCCAGGCATCCCCCGCGAAGAGGAGAACCCGGCCGGGCCGTGGCATGAGGTGCGCCGTTAGGCGCGGTGATCAGGAGGCGTAGCGGGTAAGACGATTGTTTCCGTTGACCGCGCAGGTGACCGTGTTGATCTGGCCGTCGTTGAGCTGCACGGCCTCGTTCAGCGCCACCGTGCCGGGCACCAGGTTGACCTGACCCGAGCGCGTGGTGATGCGCAGGATGGTGTTGGTCTGGACGTCGGTGAGGCTCTTGAGCGTGGTGTAGCCAGCGCCGCCGATGGCGTCGGCGTCGATGGTCAGCTGGTAGCTTGAGGCGTTGAAACCGTCGTTGATCGAGTAGCGGACGTCGGAGTCCATGTACTTGTAGTCAACGGACACGGGATCGCCGCCAGAGCTGCTGATGCCGGTGATCTTGTCGATGGTCTGCCAGGTGGTGACCTTGCGCACAGAGCCGGCGCCAACACCGACCGGGTAGAACGTGGTGTTGGTGGTGTCCATGCCCTCCAGCGTGATGGAGACGTTGGCAGTGACCGCCTTGATGCGGGCAGACCGCAGATTCAGGCGGCCCCAGCCGCTGGTGACTTCCACGATGTCGCCGGCAGAAAGGCCGGTGGTGCTGGCCATGCCGAGCACGGCCTCGGTGGCGTTGGACGCCGTCGTGAAGGGCAGCGAGGAGGCGAAAACCGCCGCAACTGCAACGGTGGTGCCGGTGGGTACTTGAGCCATGGTGAGGGCCTTTCAGATGTGAAAAAGCCCGCTGCAGCGGGCAAAGAAAAACCCGCCGCGAGTTGCCCCGGGCGGGTTGTTGGGTGTCAGGCCTTGCGGCCGGCGTTAGGTCAGGTGCGAGCGCTCCAGACCGAGAAGTCCTGCATGGAGCCGCGGCGCTCGGTGTCGTCGTCGAGATCGCCGATGGGCTCGGAGTCGGGCTTGGCCGTGAATGCGGTCGCTGCGCACAGCGCCGTCTCGATCGCGCGCGCCAGCGTCAGCGAGTCGCCGCGCGTGGTGGCCCAGCTGTTGATCTGCAGCATGGTGTGCCGCAGGCCAGAGCCGCCATCGACATAGCGCTGAGGGGTGCCGCCAATGTGCTGGTAGACCACATAGGGCAGCGCGGCGCCAGCCGGCGCGAAGTCAGGGTAGACGCGCGGGCAGCAGGTCTTCAGCACCGTGACCAGATCGGCCTCCATCATTTGACGTACCCCTTGGCTGCGAGCTCGGCGAGCCAGCGCTCGCGCATGGCGGCTTGCGCCTGCGGCATCTTGGCGGCGGCGCTGCGGAGGAAGGCCTTGGCCGGGATCTGGCGCGGCCCGCCGATGCGTGGCACGTAGTAGGCGTCCTTCACGGCCTGGGGGGCGCTGCGCTTGGGCTTGGGCTGGCCCACCATCTCGGGCCGAACCATCGGGAACATGCGGCCGCGCGAGTCGCGTGCGATCTCGTAGCGCTGCAGGTAGCCGAACTCGACCAGGAAGCCGTGCGGGGCCTTGGTCTTGTTCCAGCTGACGCGGTAGCTGGCCCGCCCCGGCGTGGTGTCGCCGTCGATGAAGGCCTGGTAGATGCTGCGGTCGAGGTTGCCAGTGACCCGGCGCAGGCGGCTGACGTTGAGCTTGACCTGGTCGTACAGCACCTGTGCCGCCGCCTGCGCGGCCGGACGGGCGGCGGCGTGAGCATCGGCCGCCAGCGCGTCAAGACCGAAGTCGGCGGCGGTCATGGTGATTGCAAAGGCGCTCACGACACGGCCTCGCAGACAAGGTCGACCATGTCGGCGCTGGGGCGCAGCACGGCCTGCACTTCGTAGGTCGTGGTTCGGCCGGCGGCCGTGTGCACCACGCGCATGCCTGCCGCCAAGTCGCCGCGCACCCGCACGCGGATGCTCGCGCGCACCTTGCTGAGCGCGGCGTCGGCCTTGATGGCCTGGGCGCCCGACAGGTGGCGCACATCGGCCCACAGCGGCGCAACATCGACCCAGCCGACGACAGGCTGCCCCAGAGCGTCCTCGCCGCTCGCGGGGCGCTGCAGTGTGATGCGGTGATTGAGGGTCATCACGCGAACGTGCGCTCAGCGTCGAGCAGGCGCTCGTGCAGCGGGTTGGGTGCGAGGCTGGTGCTGGTCATCGCCTCGGGGCTGCGAACCCAGGCGGCGACAGTAGCCTTGATGTAGAGCTTGACCTGCTCGGGCACGCTGGCCGGCGATGCCGGGCCTGCGGTCAGGTCGATCTGCACGCGCGGGCCGGCGGCGCGATCGGCCAGCGCCGGCCAGCTGGCGCCGATGGCCGGCGCGATGACCGTGCCATTGCCGCCGATGCCGCCCGCCGCGAAGGCGTAGGCACTGCCAGCGAGCGCAGCAAAGCCGCCGGCAGTCCAGTACTTGATCGCGCAGCCGGTGGCCGCACTGACGGCGATCGCGTCGGCCGGCCAGTCATCAAGCTCCGTGCGCAGCACCTGCGGCCGGTAGATGCGGCCGGTGATCTGCTCGGCCGACTCCCGCGCCGCCGTGATGGCGCCGGCAATCAGCGCGTCGAGGTCGTCACCGTCAAACCGGGCGGCCAGCTTGGCCTCGGCCAGGGTGACAGGCTCGACGCTGCCGTCGACGTAGGAGATGCGAGTGGGCATAGGGTGTGCTCGCGGAGGGGATGGGAATCAGAGCCGTTTGCCGACAAACGTGCGGCCGATACGCAGCGTGTAGCCCCCCACCGTGCCTGCAAGGTTGCGGCACTGGATGCGGACCATGATGTTGTCGCAGCCGGCAGGAAGCGGCATGCCGTTGGCAGCGACAACACCGGCAAAGTCAGGCGTTGGGGTTGTGGGCGACTGACCGCTGGTCAGACCGGCCACATAGGTTTGCCCGTTGTCCCACTGGCCATCAGTGAACGTCAGGTCAGTGGTACCTTGCCGCGCGACAAACTCGACAGTCAGCGCTCCGGCCGTGTACGCGCCAGCGTTCTTGACGCTGCTGTACTCCAGCTCGATGGCGCAATCGATCAGATCGCCCACATTGACACCCGCCGGAATGGTGAGCGTTGCCGCCGACAAAAGCCGATGTGTGAACACCGTGACGGTGTTCTGCAATGCCGACCAGGTGACGGTTGACTGCCACCAGGTCATGTCGGGGTAATCGGTGCGCGCCGGCCGCGTCATCACGGCGGTGTGCGCCGCGTTGGAAACCGCGTTGCCGTCGTTCTGCAGCCACCAGCCGTCGGGCACGCTGCCGCTCACCGTGTAAGTGAGGCCAGTTGGCGTGCCGGCGGTTGTCGTGATGGCCGCCCCGCCTTGCGTTGCAGACAGCGTGAACGTGGTCGAGCCGTTCGTGGCGATGATGTAGTAAGTCGTCGGGTTCGAATACCCGGTGATGCTGCCACCGCCGGCAAACGTTCCGCTGATCGTGACAGCCTGGCCTACCACCAACGACGTGCTGTTGCAACTGAACTGGCCGCCGGTGCCGGTGATCGAAACTCCGGCAAGCGTCGATGTGTAAACCCCCGGCATAGTCCCACCCGTGCCGCTCACGGTGGGGTACTTCACGAGGTTGCCGTAAGGGTTGGTGGCAGACGCCACACCGCCCAGCGAGGCGATCACCGGGCGCGGCTTGAAGATCCCGGCCACTGACTTAGCCAACGCCAGGCCCGTTTTCCAGGCGGAGATGACGAGGGTATGCGTCTTGTCGGTCGGGGTGTTAAAGCTGCCAGCAACCGCATCACACAACGTCGTCTGATCTTGGATCGGCGTGAAGGCGTCGAGCAGCATCACGCCCGGCTTGGTCTCGGCGTAGCGGCGCATCCAGTCGTTCACGCGCAGCATGTTCTCGACCTTGATGTGGCCGGCGCCAAGGCTGTTGATGTAGTTGTTCGGCAGGGCCGTCGCAAAGATCACCTGGATGCCGTTAGCCAAAGCCGTTTCAGCCATCCACTGGTAGTTGTCGATCGAATATTGGTAGCCCAGGTCAGCCTGCCCGCCCAACTGGCGGTCATTGATGGAGCACACGATGAGCGCCACAGATGGCGACAGCGCAACAACATCGGTCATGAACCGCGCGCGCATGTCTCCCGACGTGTCACCTGCACGGCCCGAGTTCCGAATCAGCTTGAGTGCGCCTGCGATAAAGATCAGGAACCAAGTCAGCCAGCCGATGTCGCTGGTCTTGAACTGGCGCGTGAAGTTGGCTGCGCCGGTCTGGCCGTTGTTCGAATTCGCGTTGTTGTTGTTCGAATCCCCGATGGAAACCAGAGTCAGGGCAGCGGTTTTCCCGCCCCCTGACACCGCACCCGCGCCCGCATACGCCTGCGCCGCCGGCTCCGACGAATTGCGCGGCGGGCCGTTCCACACCGTGCCGCCGGCAGTGTTGGTCGTCGCAACGCCTTCCGCCACCAGGGCGGCCTCCGTGGCTGCGTCCAGCGTGATGATGGCGTTCACGGGGATGGAGCCCCGGGGCGTGAGCAGCTTGATGGTCATGGCGGTGGCTGGATCTGATGGGGCTGATTACTCGGCGGCCTGCGCCTCGGCGGCGGGCTCGACGTGCACAACGGAGGCGGCGCCGCGCTGCGCGGCGGCTTCGATGGCTTCGGGGTGCTGATCGACGGCGCCGTCGTCAACAAGCGCCTGCACACGGCTGGCGGGCAGGGTCAGAAGCGTGTCGGCCGCGTAGCGCACGCCATCGATGTGCTCCGCGCGCAGCAGCAGCACGGTCAGCTCGGCGGCGGCCGGCGCGTCTGCTGGGGAGGTCGGCTCGGCGGTCGACGCGTCTGCTGAGGTGGGTTTCTTGGTGGCCATGTGATCTCCGATGGATTTGCACACCCGGGGCCGAAGCCCCGGGAGACTCACGCGATCAGGTCGCGCTGTTGACGTAGGCCTTGACGGCGCCGCCAACGTCCACCAGGTTGCCGCCGCAGCGCTGGAAGGCGCAGAAGCCGACCTGACCGTTCAGCGTGAATGCCGAGTCGGTGAAGCGGAACAGGGTGAAGTCCATCACCTCGCGGTGCCAGTACTTGCTGAAGGCGCCGAAGAGGATCGACTTGGCGCTGGCCGCCATGGTCGGCATTTCCTGGTTGATGACGATGCGGCGGTTGAGCAGGCGGTCGGGGGCGCCGCCAGGGTTGCCCTGCTCATAGCCCGGAACGAAGATCGGGCGGCCGTTGGAGTCCTTCAGCTTGCGCACCTTGGCCAGGCTGGTGTCATGCATCATGAAGCCGACGCCGGGCAGGTTGCGGTAGGCCGGGTCGACGCTGTGCTCCAGGTCGATCAAGTCGTCGTAGATGACGCTCGTGGTCTGGCCAGTCGTGCCGGTCTTGCCGGTGCCAGAACCCGTGACGATGCCGCGAGGTTGGCCGGTGCCGGTGCCGATGGTCGTGTGCTTGCCGCGGATGCGGCCCAGGCGAACGGCAAGGATGCTCTGGATGTAGCCCTCAATGTCGAACATTGAATCCTGGATCAGCTCCCACGGAACAGCGATCTTCTTGGAGCTGTAGCGGTAGACGTCGATCGTGATGTTGGAGAAGGCGGTGTCGAGGCCGGTGGCAGGCCCGTTCTGGCCAACGATCTCGCCCTCTTCCGCAGTCGGGTCAGCGGCCGGCACGTTCATCTGCGCGCCGCTACTGGTGCGCACACGTTCGCCTTCGCCCAGCATGGCGCCGTAGGCGCGCATGGCGACTTCCAGAGATTTGCTGAACTCAGGCGCAACGGTAAAGCCGCCTTCCGCCGGCGTGGTGGTGCTCATGGCGGCCTGGGGCAGGTTCCAGGCGGCGTTCTGGTCACCGCCGGCCTGGCGGGCGCGCAGTTCGCCGAGCTGGTCCTGGGACAGGGCGGCAAGGCCACCCGTCAGGAACGCGCGGAAGGCGCTGGAGGTCGCGGCGTGGGCGCCCTGCGTGCGGGTGTGGCGGTTGCGCAGTTCCTCCTCGCTGGGGCCGTTGGCGCCAGCCAGCGCCGCAGCGCGGAGTTCGCGCGCGATCTCGGCGTCGATGGACTCGATCTCGCCGAGCAGGTTGTCCATGTCGGCGGCATCGGCCGCAGGCATGCGTTGGTCAACCGCCCCGAGAACCTTCGGAATGTCGAGCCGTGGATGAACTGCGCCAACCGCGTCGCGATCGGCGCCGTGAAGCTGAAGGGGGTCGTTATGCACAAGCAGACCGGCCGATACCAAGCCACCTGCGCGAAGAAGTACCTCGGTCTGTTTGACACAGCCGAGGCAGCTGGCCGCGCCTATGACGCTGCCGCAGTCGCCAAGTACGGCCAGTACGCGAAGCTGAACTTTGGGAGCGCCTCATGAGCATCATCGACCTCATCCAGTGGGAAGACGCCGCCGGCACCTGCAACACCTGCCCCGGCGAGCTGGAGCCGGCCGAGTGCCTGCAGCGCGAGCCCGAGCGCAAGCCGCCCGCGATGCCGTGGCGCGCGCTGGGCGCTGGCTGCGCGGTCCTGCTCTGCGTGCCCCTGGTGCTGCACCTCGTGCTGGTGCTGATGCCCGCTGCTGTGCAGGTGGCCGCGCGATGAGCACCGACACCACCACCGAGGAGGCCCTGAGCCTCATCACGGCCGGCGCTGCGCTGCTGGCTGCCCTGTGCCTGGTAATCGCGCCGGCACTCCCCCTCCTCTTGCCTTGAGGTCTGCAATGGATATCGCCGAAGAAGTGGCCCGCGCTGAAGACGCGCAGCCCGGCCTGTTTGAACACACCGCCAACCAGGTCCGCGAGGTCATCGCCGAGCAGCTGGGCGCGCCGGTCGAAACGGTGACCGACGACGCCAAGCTCAGCGCGCTGGGCGCCGACGAGCTCGACCGCATGGAGCTGGCGATCGACCTGGAGCGCCTGCTCAGCGTCCGCATCGAAGACGACGACGCCTGGTGCAAGCTACCCACCGTCAAGGACGTCGTGCTCACGGTCTGCGGCCTGGTCGTCCAGGCTGCGGCGCCGAAGCAGCATGGGGTGCCGGCATGAGCGACTACACAGGCGCCGCACTGTCGGCGGCATCGGCGAATGCCTTGCGCGACAGCGAGGGCCTGACCGACTGGCTATCTGGCGAGTGCACGCGCGCGCCGACGGTCGGCTGGTGCCGAGTCCTGCGCGACAAGACCGCCGAGGACTTCGCCTCCACGTCCGTCCCCGCGCTCGTCGCGCTCGCGTTCGATGCCGGCCAGCGGCACGCCGTGCGCTGCGCAGCGATGGATGCGCTTTCCGCGCGCTACTGCTCGCAGCCTGCCGTCAAGGCAGCTATCGAGGATGGTGCCGATGACATCGCGCGCCAGATGGCCGACGACGCACGCGCCGAACTGCGCGAGTGCTGCCACCACTAACCACAGGAGCTTCCATGCCACTCTTTCAGCCGGCCACCAACGGCCAAGCTTTCCTCAAGATGGGCCTGATGGGGTTCGCGGGCGACGGCAAGACGTACACCGCTACCCAAGTCGCCATCGGCATGGTGCAACTCATGCGCAAGCGCGGCCTGGACCTGGGCAATCGGCCGGCCTTTTTCATCGACACGGAGACCGGCTCTGATTGGGTCAAGCCCCGATTTGACGAGGCAGACCTTTCGCTGATGGTCGCCAAAACCCGCTCGTTTGTGGACCTGCTGGAGGCGGTCGACGTGGCCGAGCGCGAGGGGTCCGTCCTGCTGATCGACTCCATCAGCCATTTCTGGCGCGTGCTGTGTGATGAGTACGCTCAAAAGCGCAACCGCAAGCGCGGCTTGGAGTTCTCGGACTGGGCGTGGCTCAAGGGCGAGTGGTCGAAGTTCACCGACCGTTTCGTCAACAGCCAGTGCCACATCATCATGTGCGGCCGCGCCGGCTTCGAATACGACTTTTTCGAAGATGACGCCGGCAAGAAGCAGCTGGAGAAGACGGGCATCAAGATGAAGGCCGAGGCCGAGACCGGCTATGAGCCCTCAATCCTCGTGCTGATGGAGAAGCACCAAGCGCTGGACGGAAACCGCGTGTGGCGCACGGCAACGGTGCTCAAGGACCGCTCAACCAAGATCGACGGAAAGACCTTCGAGAACCCGACGTTCAAGGACTTCCTGCCGCATATCGAGTACCTGAACCTGGGCGGCCAGCATTTCAGCGTGGACACGGGCCGCGACAACTCGGCGCTGTTTGCTGATGACGGGACGCCTCGCTGGATGCAGGAAAGGCGCGCCAAGGAGATCGCACTCGACGAGATCACGGAAGTGCTGAACAAGCATCACGGCGGAACGACACAAGACGCCAAGCGCGCAAAGGCCGATTGGCTCGAAAAGGCATTCAGCTCGCGCAGCTGGGAGCGGATTCAGTCGCTCGACTGGCCAACCGTCCGCGCCGGCCGCAATTTTCTTTGGCTGCAGTTGGAGGGCGTGGAGTACAGCTACCAGCCGCCCGACCACGAGAAGCGGCCCGAAGAAGAGCTTTCTGACGTGCCCGCCTAACCACTCAACGGGGCGGCAACGGAACTGCGGGTTAGCGCCGCAGGTTGCTCCGACTCCAACACGCTGCTTGATGCGACCCGTGAGCCGCCCCACCCACACCGAGGACGACATGACAAACCCTGCAATCGACATGGCGCGCCGATCGCTGCGCCACCTGCTGGCCGCACTGCTCGCTGCCACCATCGCCGCGCCGGCGGCGGCTTTCACGCCCGACGAAACCGCGTGGATCGAGACGATCAACGACTTCGCCGCCGACGTCGCCGACATGGGCGTCCCGATCTCCATCGCGGTCATCAAGGACGCTGACGACAAGACCAGCCCTGTGTCTATGGCGTGGATGGGCGGCCGCTGCGTTTTCATCGTCTCCGCTGCCGGCAATTCATACAGCCAGGAGGTCCAGCGATACGCGCGGTCGGCGGCTACAGCCCGGCTGGCGGCTGTGGCGCACGAGTACTGGCACTGCCTCCAGGTGCGCGGGATTGAGCGCGGCGACGCCGACATGCCGCCCGTGCGCAGCCCGCAGGCCGAGGCCATGGCTGACGCCTTTGCTGTGCTGTGGATCTACTGCACCCACCCCGACAGATACCGCGATGCCCTGGCGTTTTTTCGCAAGCTGCGCTCACACTCGCCGTCAGGTATGTACTCGATGAGCGGCAGCGCGATTGACGAGGCGGCCGAAAAGGCAGAGCGCGGCCACTCCTGCAGCAAGCAGACGGTGGGGGCTGTATGACTGGCGCAGCACACGACAAGACGGGTGCCCGCGCAGGGGATGGGATTCCGGCCGGCCTGACCAATGACCAGTGGTACGACCTGGCGCAGCGCCACGTCAACGCCGACTGGAACAGCGACCAGCCCGACGGCTTTCTGAACGCTATCAAGGCCGTGGCGCGGGACTTCGCCACCATCGCCGCAGCCCCTGCCGCACCAAGCGTGCCGGCCGGTTGGGTCTCGTTCGCTGACCTTGAGCCGCCGCGTGATGCGCGCCTCGACAACCCGGAAGTCGTCGCTGGCCGCCGGGTGCTGGTCACCAACAACGTCAAAGCGCGCGACGCAATGGGCCGCATGTCCCATGTCTGGTTCGTCTCGCCGATCAAGACGAACGACGGCTGGGTCGCCTTCGACGAAGCGGACAGGAAGATTTTCGACCTGACGTACTGGTTCGATCCGCTGGCCGGAGTTCAAGCCCCTGCCACTGGAGAAGCCGCATGACGGTGTATGCCTTCGAGGTGCGCTGCGGAGAGTACTCCCGCATCGTCAATGCCCACAACCGTGGCAAAGCCATCGCTGAGTACATGGGCGACGTGCGCGACTGCTGGCCTGATGTGCGGTTCACAGACTTCCGCGCCCGCAAGCTGGGTCAGGCCCACACCAGCGCAGCATTCGAGCGCACGGCAGCCTATCGCGGCTGGGCCGGCGTCAAGTGCGGCCAGCGCGTCCGACTGAAGGACGGCGGCGAGCTTGGGACCATCGTCGGCCACAACGACAGCGCCAACTTCGATGTCCTGTTCGACGAGGGCACGAGCCTCCACGGCCGCGTCTGCAATTGCCACCCGAACGACCTTGAGCGTGTCGCCGCGCCCCAAATCCAAGCCCCTGGCGCCGCACCGGGAGGCACCAATGGCTAAGGTCTCCTGGGCCGACATGAACCAGTACCAGCGCGCCGACGCGCGGATGCTGGTGGACGGCTACCGCGTCACACAGCACCACTCCGAGACGCCGGAGCAGTGGTTCGAGCGCGCCAAGGCGGAATGCCTGGCCGCCCTGGACGTGCGTCGCGCACAGGTCGAGTGCATGACCTTCGATCAGATGTTCCCGCCGCGACCGGCCGGCCTTCACCCTGCGACGCCCACCCCATGAGAAACATGAGCTTTGCCCTGACCGTGCCGCAGATCCAGTCCGGCACGAAAGACGTGACGCGCCGCCTGGGCTGGCTGCAGCTTAAGCCCGGCGACCTCATCCAGCCTGTGCGCAAGTGCATGGGCCTGCGCCCCGGCGAGTCCATCGAACGCCTGCGCGCACCGCTGCGCATCGTCGACGTCCGGCGCGAGCCGCTGGACATGATGACCACGGACCTGGACTACGGCATGGCCGAGGTGCGCCGCGAGGGTTTCGCCGACCACCCGACCTACCGCTGGCCCAGCGAGTGGGTGCGGATGTTCTGCGCCAGCCACAAGGGCTGCATGCCGCACAGCGTCGTGACCCGCATCGAGTTCGCCTACACCCAAGCCGAGGAATCCCATGTCTGACCTGCCATCCCCCCAGCCTGCACCCGCAGCCTTGGACTTCAAGTTCATCGAGTTCAACCCGCGCCGTGCCATGCGTGGCGCCGATGCCGCCCGAGTGGAGGTCATCGACGCGGCCGACCCGGAAGGCGGCGGCTGGCTCTGGATGAGCAGAAAGGACATCAAGGAAAACATGCGCTGGCACGGCGCACACCCCGAACTGCAAAAGGCCCTTGACGCCTACGGAGCACAAGCATGACCGCCGAAAACCAAGCCCCTGAGGGTGGGCCGGCGCTGCTCAGCGCCGAGCTGCTGGACCTTTGCCACAAACACGCCCCGGACTGCCCGACTGCGCAGGCCGTTGCACTCGGCCAGGCCGTGATGCATCGTCTGGCCGCCCAGCCCCAGCCCAAGGGGACGGCAGCCCTATCGGCCACCGAGCTTGCGGAGATGTGGCGTCTCGCGTGCGCGGACTGGAACGCTCAGGTCGGCGCACGCCCGGATCCGTGGGAGCACTTCGCCACGCGCCTGGCAGCCGCCCGCCCATCCCCCGCCGGTCGCACCTTGACCCCATGACCGTTGACGCACCACCCCGCACAGACCTGATGCTCAGCACGGATGAGCTGCGCGAGATTACCGGCTACATCAAGCCTGCCAGGCAGGTCGAGGAGCTGCGACGCCAGGGATTCTGGCGCGCGCGGCGCAATGCCGCTGGCGCCGTGGTGCTGGAGCGCAGGCATTACGACGCCGTGTGCGCCGGTGCAGGCGCGCCAGCGCCTGATGATGGACCTAGACTCAGGACGCCAGTCCTGCGCCGATCCTCATGATTCGCAAGTCGTCCGGCCTGCCGCCGCGGGTCTATGCCAAGCACAGCGCCTACTACCTGGTCACGCTATCCAACAAGTGGGTGCGCCTGTGCTCGCTCAAGGACGGCCTGCCCGCGATGTACCGCGCGCTGGCCAAGGTCGCAGACGCCGAACTGACGCGCGAGCTGATGCCCGGCGTCATCTCGCGTTGGTACGACGCCAAGCGTCCAGAGTGGGCCGACAAGACCGCAGACGACCAGCGGCGCATTGCCGACCAGATGGCCGAGGCATTCGCGGAGTTTGATCCGTCCCAAGTCACAACGCCAGTCTGCGCCAAGTACCTGGGCGGCTACGCCACCACAAAGCGCACCTACAACCTGCACCGGACCATGCTGCGCCAGGTACTGGCCTTCGCCGCGCTGGAGGGCCTGCGAGAGGGGCACAACCCAGTCGACAACATCCCACCCAAAAAGCTGGAGGGCCGGCACCGCGTCGTCACAGACGATGAGGTCAGGCGCCTCAAGGAGGCTGCCGCGCAACAGCCGCGAAACGGGCACGCGCTGGTGCAGATGATCGAGCTGGCCATGCTGACAGGCCAGCGCATTGGCGACGTGATCAAGCTGCGATGGCAGGACGTCACAGACCAGGGGCTGATGATCGACCAGGGCAAGGGCCAAGGCCGCACCAAGCTGCTGGTCAAGTGGTCGCCAGCGCTGCGCGCCGCCATCGCGGCCTGCGGGAGAGGCGGCGACAAGATCGGCCACGTCCTCAAGTCCGAGCGAGGCACCGGCTACACCTACGGCGGCCTGCGCAGCAGCTGGGAGCGGCTCTGCGAGCGCGCCAAGGTGGAGGATCTCCACATCCACGATCTGCGCGGACGGGCCGGCGTGGACGCCATGCTGGACGACGACGGCGAAGAGGACATCAAGGCCGCCCAGCGCCTGCTCGGCCACAAGTCCGAGGGCATGACAAGGCACTATGTCGAGGGCAAGTATCACAAGCGCGTCAAGCCATCAAGATAATGGCCCGCCCGGAGGGAATCGAACCCCCGACCCCGCGCTTAGAAGGCGCGTGCTCTATCCAGCTGAGCTACGGACGGCGCGGCAAAACTTAGACAAATCGGCCCGTCTTAGACAGACGGCGCGCGATTCTCCTATGAAAACTCAACTGCAACGCTGCTTAGAAGGCAGCTGCTCTATCCAGTTGAGCTACGGACAGCCAGAACGCGTGATTATCAGATCAACACGTTGATGATCGCGTTGCCAATGCCCATCAGTGCCGCACCCGACACCAACCCGGCGCAGATCGGCTCCATGCCTTCCACCCAGCGGCGATGGCCGGCCGTGCCCGGGCTGGACTCGTGCCGTGCGCGCATGCCCCAGAACAGCACGGCGCCGATGAACATGCAGATCACGGCGTCCGGCGGCAGCACCACGCCCAGGCCGATGGACACGGCCGACAGCGGGAAGCGGCCGCGCGTGGCAATGCGCAGCACCTCGATCACGACGGCGACGACGGCCGCCACCACCATCGACACGATGGCCGACGCCGGCAGCTGGCTCACGCCCTTGGCGATCAGCTCGGCCACGCCCTTCCACTGCAGCGCCGCCGGGAAGGCGAAGCGGTCGCTGACGATGGTGGCAACGCTGCGCACACCCTGGGCGTCCGGCGGCAGGAACAGCAGGTAGAACAGCGGCACGGCCGCCAGCACGCCGGCAATGATGCCGACGACGTGGCCCAGCGCCTGGTGGCGTGGCTTGCCGCCGAGCATGTAGCCGGGCTTGATGTCGGACAGCAGGTTGGCCGCGTTCGCCGCCACGTCGGACGTCATCGTCGCGGGCAGCAGGTTGGAGGCGGGGTTGCTGCGGTCCAGCGCGCCCATCGTGAATTGGGTGATCTTGGACAGCGCGCCGGTCGGCGTCCACGACGTCAGCGCCATCGCGTTGGTGCAGATGACGGTGAGCACGAGGATCAGCGGCAGCGCCACCAGACCCAGCAGCCAGGGCACGCCGAAGAACGCGTGCGTCAGCCAGACGCTGAGCAGGCCGAACACCGGCACGCCCACGTACGACAGCCACAGCGGCAGCTCGATGTCGCGCAGCAGGTCCTCGGCCGGCGCTTCGGCCGCACGCGCCCGGCGCTTGAACAGACTGGTGATCAGCTCCGGCTTGGCCAGCAACCCGACGATGGCGCCCACCACCATCATCGTGACCGCCCACCACAGCGACCACTGGTTGACGATCTCGGCGCGGTTCAGCGGCACCAGCGTGCCGTCGAGCTTGACGCGCGGCGCGATGTCGCCCGCCTGGATCATCAGCGGCGCCAGCAGGCCGAAGTTCAGCATCGCGCCCAGCATGCAGCTGCTGGCGACGGCGATGCCCATCAGCCCGCCGACACCCACCATCGCCATGTCCAGCGTGAGCCGCAGGCCCAGCACGCGGAAGTCGGTGCCCAGGATCTTGGGGATGTAGGCATCGGCCTTGACCGCCCAGTCGTAGTAGTACTGGTCCAGCCGCTCCTGCAGGTGCCAGGGCTCCTTCAGGCCCGCCCATTTGTCCAGCATCAGCAGCTTGAACTGCACGAGCTTCATCCAGCCATCGCTGACCAGCGCTTGGTACACGGCCGCGAAACCGGCGACCTTGCCCAGCAGGCGCGCCTTGTACATGCCGTCGCCGCCATCGCCCGAGTACAGCGACTCCAGCACCACGCCGCAGGCGCGGCCTTCGGGGAACGGAAGCTGGTCTTCATTGATGAAGCGACGCTTCATCGGGAAGGCCACCAGCACGCCCAGCACCGACACCACGACCAGCCACAGCATCAGCTGCCACCACGGGATGATCTGGCCCGACACGAGCATGTAGGCAGGCAGCCCGGCGATCAGCGGCATGACGGTGTAGCCGGCGGCCGTGGCGATGGACTGCGTGCAGTTGTTCTCCAGCACGCTGAAGTCCTGCGCCAGACCGGCGTTGGACAGCGCCTTGAACAGCGCGAAGGCCAGGATCACGGAGGTGAGGCCGACGCCGATGCCCACACCCGTCTTGGCCCCGACGTACAGCGCCGTCGCGGTGAGCACGATGCCCAGCAGGAAGCCGGTGGACGCCGAGCGCAGCGTGAGCTGCGGCATGTCGCGGCGATAGACGTTCTTGAACCACCACTCGTCCTTTTGGGCACGGGTCCAGGTGGCGATCTGCTCGTCGGTCAGGTGGGGAAGAGGCATGGAAATCTCGGGCACCGCTCGTGGCAGCGCCAGGGTTGCAGCAAAAAGCCGACGATTGTCCGGACCTCGCTCCCGCTTGATTTACCGGGATTTCCCCCTGAATGCAGGTCCTCAAAAAGACAAACCCGCCGGGGCCAGCAGGCCACGGCGGGTTCATGGAAAGGTTTGGTCGGGGCGGCGGGATTCGAACTCGCGACCCTCTGCTCCCAAAGCAGATGCGCTACCAGGCTGCGCTACGCCCCGATCAAGCCCGCCATTCTAATGCCTATTCTTCCCCCACCGGAACAAACCGGCCGGAACCGCTGATCAAGGCCGCCCGAACGGGCTCGCCCGGCTGCAATTCGCGCACCGCCTGCACATAGCTGCGCATCTGCGCCAGGTAGGCCGGCTCGCGCTCCGGCGTGGCGCCGAGCTTGTAGTCCAGCACCCACCAGGTGCCGTCGTCCAGCAGCACGAGCCGGTCGATACGCCGGTCCTCGCCGGCGGCATTGATGCCCACCTCGTTGCCCGCCCAGCGCAGCCGGGCCGGGTCGAAGAAGGGCTGGCAATCGGGGCTGCGCAGGATGGCCTGCGCCGCATCCGCCAGCCGCTGGCGATCGGCGGCATCGAGCGCGAAGGCCTGGCCGGAAGCCGCCACCAGCGTCGACAGCGGCTGCGTCTGGCCGGCTGCGCTGGCCCACTCCAGCACGCGGTGCAGGGCTTCGCCGAGGTTGGCCTTCGCGGCGTCATCGGCCGCGCCGTCGCGCACCGGCGCCGGCGGCGCCGTCCAGACCGGCAGCGGCAGGTGCATCGGCGCCGACGACGCCAGCACGGCCGCGTCAGGCGCATCGACGTCCACCAGCGCTTCGCCGAGCGGCGACAGCCGCGCCCACCAACTCGAGTCCGAGGCGCCACGCCGCGGCGGCGTGCGGCTGACGATGAGCAGGCGACGCGCCCGCGTCATCGCCACGTAAAGCGCGTTGAGCTCCTCGCGCTCGCGCAAGGCCTGCTCCTCGGCGATCAGCTCGGCCAGCGCCGGCGGCGGGCGCCGCTCCGACACCAGGAAGGCCAGCCGCACCGGCGCCGGCGACGCCACCGGCCAGTCGCAGGCCAGCGACAGCGTTTCGGCCCGCGGCGGCGCGGCGTCGGCGTCCAGCAGGATGACGGCTTGCGCCTCCAGCCCCTTGGCGCCGTGCACCGTCAGCAGTTGCACGGCATCGTCGGCCGGCGCCGGCGCGAGCTTGGGACTGCGGGACTTCAGCGCCCGCACAAAGCCGTACAGCTCGGCGAAGCGCCCGCCATCCAGGTTCAGCGCAGCCTCCAGCAGCGCGTGGACGGTGCGCACGCGCGCGGCCGCCTCCGACGGCGGCACTGCGGCCAGCAGGCGCGGCAGCAGCTCGCCTTCGTCGACGATGCGGTCCAGCAACTCGTGCGGCGTGCAGCGCGGGGCCGCCTCGCGCCAGGCCAGCAGCAGGCGCTGCGCGCGCGCCAGCGCCGGGCTGGGCGCCTGCAGCTCGGCCAGCGCCTCCCACCAGCCCCGCCGCTCACGCGGCGCCACGCCCAGCCATTCGGCGGCACCGGCCGCCTCGGCCAGCTGCAGCAGGTCGGCCTCGTCGACGCCGAACAGCGGGCTGCGCAGCGCACGTGCCAGCGACAGCGCATGCCCCGGCGAGGCCAGCGCGTCCAGCAGTGCGATCAAGTCCTGCGCATCGGGCAGGTCGGCCAGCCGGTTGTCCTCCGGCGCGACATGCGCAATGCCCGCCGCCAGCAACGCCTGCGCCATCTGCCGCAGCGGCTCGCGCTTGCGGGCCAGCACGAAGATGTCGCGCGGGCGCAGGCCACCGGCCAGCAGCCCATGAATGACGTGCGCCACGCGCTCGCATTCGGGCGCGCGGCGGGCGACCTCGGCCTCCACGCGTGGCTCGGTCAGGCTCGGGCGCCAGCGCTCGGGGTCGCTCGCCGCGCCGGCATCGGCGGCGGTCGGCCCGTCCAGCGTGAACAAGCCAGCCTGCGGGTCGGCGCCCTGCTCCGTCGTGTGCGGCCGAAAGCCGGGCATCTGCCCGTCGAACGCCGCGTTGACGGCAGCCAGCACCTCGGGGGCATTGCGCCGCGTGTGGTCGCAGGCCAGGCTGACACCGGCCAACCCGTCACGCACGAACTCGCCGGCTGCGGTGAACACGCGCGGCTCGGCGCGGCGGAAGCGGTAGATGCTCTGCTTGGGGTCGCCGACGATGAAGACCGAGATCTCGCCGCCACCCGGGCCGGCGTAGGACCCGAGCCAGCCGTGCAGCGCCTGCCACTGCAGCGGGCTGGTGTCCTGGAACTCGTCGATCAGCAAATGGCGCACGCGGGCGTCGAGCTTTTGCTGCACCCAGCCCGCCAGCTCGGGCCGCGCCAGCAACGCCAGCGCGCCGCGCTCCAGGTCGTTCATGTCGACGAGGCCACGCTCACGCTTGAGCGCCTCGAACTCGCCCACCAGCACCGCGGCCAGCGCCGCCATGCGGGCGTGCTCCACGGCCGCTTCGTGCTGGGCGATGTCCGCCGCCATCGCCTCGAGCGCGTCCACGCAGGCCAGTTGCTCGGCGGAGTCGCCCAGCCCCTTCTTCGCCGTGCCGGTCTTCGTGAAGAGCGCCGCCCAGAGCGCCGCGAACGTCGCGCCGTCGTCCGGCAGCGACAGCGCCTGCTCGATCGCGCCGGCAGCCTCCCGCGCCTTGACGCCCTTGGCACCGCCCAGTTGCACGGCCAGCGCCGCAAGCCGGGGCCGCCAGCCGGCCAGCGCCGCCAGCGGCTCGGGCACATCGGGCATGCTGGTCGCCAGCACACCGGCCTGGATGGCCAGGCGCAGCTCCACCCGCTTGCCGAAGGCCGTGAGCAGCCATTCGCGCAGGTTGTGTCGGCCGCGCGTGCCCGTCAGCGCCTGGAAGGCGGCCGCCAGCTCGGCATCGGCCAGCACGCGGGCGTGGAAGCGCCGCCACAAGGTCGGCATCAGTTCGCCCTCGTCCTCGACGAGCTGCAACTCCGGCGACAAGCCCTCGGCCTGCAGCACGGCCAGCGGCGCCGCGCGCAGCAGCTGCGAGAACCAGCCGTGGAAGGTGCGGATCTCCACCGGCCGGCCACCACGCAGCAGCTCGTCCTGCAGGCCCGCCAGCCGCGCCGCGCCGGCGCGCGCCTGCGGCAGCTCCATGCCCCGGGCAATGAGCTCGGCCACTCGCTGCTCCTCGCCAGCCGCCGCGAACTCGGCCAGCCATTCGAGCAGGCGCTCGCGCATCTCGCCTGCCGCCTTGCGCGTGAAGGTGATGGCGACGATCTCCTGCGGCTGCGCGCCAGCCAGCAAGGCGCGCAGGATGCGCGACACGAGCATCCAGGTCTTGCCCGCCCCCGCGCAGGCCTCGACCACCGCACTGCGCGCCGGGTCGCAGGCCAGCGCGTAGAAGCGCTCCCGCGGCACCCGGGCGCCGTCGGCGTAATAAGCGTAAGTGGTGCTCATGACCAGTCATCCCGGCGGCACAGGCCGCGCGCCTCGCAGTGATCGCAAACACCGCCCTCACCCAAGGCCCGCAACGGCTCTCGATCCAGCACTTGCTGCAAGTCGCCTTGCAGCCCCTCGCGCAGCCGCTGTGCGGTGACGAACACCTCGTCATGCTCGACCGCCACGACACCCGTCGAATCGTCCAGCGCCAGGTAGGCCGCCGACAGGTCCGGCGCCGCGTCCATCAGCAGCGCGTAGACGGCCATCTGCGTGTCTTCCAGCGGCTCCGCCACGCGCGCCTTGAGGCTCGCGACGCTGCCGGTCTTGTAGTCCAGCAGCAGCCGACGCGCCGACGCCGTGGTGTCGATGCGGTCGATGCGCCCGCGCAGCACCAGCTCGGCCAATGCACCGTCAAACGGCTGGCAGCGCCGGTCCAGCTCGCCACCCGCAAAGACCTGGCCCTGCGCCTCCGCCTCAGCCAGCCAGTCCACATAGCGCGGCAGCAGCCGCACGAAGCTGGCCTGCCAGGGCAGGAAGTCTGCCGCGTCCAGGCCGCGGCTCTCGGCCTCGGCAGCGGCCCGCAACTGCGCGGCCACGTCGCCCGGCTGGCGATCGGTATGGAAGCGATGCAGCACCGCATGCAGCCAGGTGCCGTAGTCGCGCTTCTCGATCTCGGCCTCCAGCTCATCGGCCTCGCCCAGGCCCAGCAGGTGCCGGCTGAAGAACTGGTAAGGGCAGCGGCGCAGCGCTTCCACGGCGCTGGCGCTGAGCGCTGCCGGCAGCCTCGCCGCCGCCACGCCGGCGCGAGCCAAGGGGCGCAGTTCGACGGCTTGCGGCACGCGCTCGTCCTGCCAGCGCAACAACGGCCACGGCCGCCCCGCGCGGCGCGCGGCTGCCACCAGCCGTTCGATCAACGGGCTGGCGGGCAGCGGCTCGGCACCGGCGCGTGTGCAGCGCAGCAGCGTCAGCACCGGCGCCCGCAGCGCCTGCACGAAAGCCTGCGCCTCGGCTTCGCGCTGCTGGGCCTGTGTCGGCAGGCCGATTGCGGCGGCGTCGGCGTCGCCCAGCAGGCTCAGGCCGCGGCCGCCGCGCCCCAAGGTGTCGGCATCGGCGCCGGGCAGCACGAGTGCGCGGAAAGGCCGCAGCATGGCCCGCACGAGCGGCGTGACGACGACCGGCGCATGCCCAGGGTCGGCTGGCGCGAACTGCCCCGCCTCCAGCACATCGCTGACCCAGGCCAGGAAGCCGGCAGCGTCCAGCCGGGCCCCGTCCAGCACCGCCTCGTGGGCGCTGCCGGGCCAGGGGTTGCGTGACAGCCACAACGCCGTCAGCACGCCCTCGCTGCCTTCCAGCCCCGCCAGCGGTTCCGGGCCCAGCGCCCGCTTGAGCTCATAAAGCCACTGCACCAGCGGCCGACGCCCACTGCTCGTCAGCGGCGCCAGCGCCTGACGCTTGGCTCGCCACAAGGCCTCGGCCGGCAGCTTGTCCATCGCGTCGAGCGCCTCGGCGCGCCCGATGCGGCGCCGCCGGCACAGCGATTCCAGCGCATCCAGCGCGGGCGACGGCTCGACCGTCAGCTTGAGCCAGGCAAGCCAGTCGTCCACCGCACCCCCGCCCAGCGCGGCACGCAGCAAGGCCATCAGCGCGGACGCTGCCGGCGTGGTCGCCAGCGTCCAGCCCGTCTCGTCGTGCAGCGGCACGCCCTGCCGCGACAGCAGCGCCCGCACGCGGCGCACAACCACCCGGTCCTGCGCGATCAGCGCCACCGGCGCACGTCCGGCCGCCAGGTGCTGCAGCACGGCCACCGCGCCAGCCTCGGCCAGCGTCTCGAAATCCGCGCACAGCGCCTCTTCGACACGCGCGGCGGGCACGGCCAACTGATCCAGGTCGGCATCGGCGTTGAGCAGCAGCGCCGGCACGTCGCCGCGCGCCAGCAGCGCCTGGGCCAGCGGGTCCGGGCCGCCGGCCTGCAACACGATCCACGCGCTGGGGCGATGACGGAACAAGGCGTCCGTCGCCGGCGCGCGGTCGTCCGAGGCCGCCCACTCCAGAGCCACCCACGTCAGGGCGCGCTCGATGCCGCCGATCGGGTCCTCGCGCAGGTGCTGCCGCGCGGTGTCGAACCAGGCGGCCCGCAGCGCCGGGTCGCGCTGCGCGGCGGCGCGCGCAAACGCATGCGCCGTCTCCACCAGGCGGGCCAGCGCCAGCCGGTAAGCGCGCGGATCGTCACGCTTGAGCCCCTGGGCCCAGCTCTGCTGCACCAGCAGCGCGTCTGCGGCCAGGGCGTCCACCGGCGCGTCGCCGCTGATCTGGTCAGGTGCAGCCAGTGGTGTGGGCCCCAGGGCGGAAGCCAGGCTGTGGGTCGTCGACAACAGCGGCAGCCAGCCACCACGTGCCAGGAACGCGCGCCGCGCCGGCGCCAGCTGCTGCGCGAACGGCAGCAACAGCACGGCATCCCGCAAGGCCGCGCCCTGACTGTCCAACCACTCGGCACTCAGCGCGGCGACGCGGCGCCAGAAACCGTCGATGTCTTCCCCAGGCTCCAGGCCCAGATTTATGGCTTGCAATCCAGGCCTCCCGTCCTCACGTTTAGTTCCCATTCGGTCACCCTCGTGACCTTCTGGGTAAAGATGGCTATGTCACAATCATTTTTGCCTATCTGGACGGCGCCAAAGGCGGCCGCCCCCTCTCTCAGGCCAAGGAACTTTCCATGAGCAGCGAATTGATCAAGCATGTTTCCGACGCGTCTTTCGACGCCGACGTGATCCAGTCCGGCAAGCCGGTGCTGGTGGACTACTGGGCCGAATGGTGCGGTCCCTGCAAGATGATTGCGCCCATCCTCGACGAAGTCGCCACGGGCTACGGTGACAAGCTGAAGATCGCCAAGATGAACGTCGACGAGAACCGCGAAGTTCCCGCGAAGTTCGGCATCCGCGGCATCCCGACGCTGATGCTGTTCAAGGACGGCCAGCTGGCCGCCACCAAGGTCGGCGCGCTGTCCAAGGCCCAGTTGACCGCCTTCCTCGACGCGAACCTATAATCGCGCCCAACTGTTGCGGCGCTCCTGGCGCCTCCGGTGCCCCGCCGCAACAGCCAAAGCCAACACGCCCCGGGCTTGCTGATCTCGAATCAGCAGTCCAGCCAGCGTGGACTCGGCTCCCCCTCCCTCCATTGCGTAAGTAGCCGAAGCAAGCCGCTCGTCGTTTGAGCGGAGCGCCATTCGGCCCTGTTCCGGGGCGGCCGTGGAATCGTCGTTGCGTCTTGGCTGGCGCCGCGACCCCTGACGGGTGTTCACCCATGCATCTTTCCGAACTCAAAGCGCTTCACGTCTCCGCCCTCATCAAGATGGGCGAGGAGCTGGAGATCGACAACGTCTCGCGCCTGCGCAAGCAGGAGCTGATGTTCGCCATCATGAAGAAGCGCGCCAAGGCCGGCGAGCAGGTCTTCGGCGACGGCGTGCTCGAAGTCCTGCCCGACGGCTTCGGCTTCCTGCGCTCGATCGAAGCCAGCTTCATGGCGTCGACGGACGACATCTACCTGTCGCCCAGCCAGATCCGCCGCTTCAACCTGCACACCGGTGACCTGGTGGAAGGCGAAGTGCGCGTGCCCAAGGACGGCGAGCGCTACTTCGCGCTGGTGAAGGTCGACCGCGTGAACGGCCAGACGCCCGAGGAGAGCAAGAACAAGATCATGTTCGAGAACCTGACGCCCTTGTTCCCCAAGGAGCAGTTCAAGCTCGAGCGTGAGGGCTACAAGGGCGAGGAGAACATCACCGGTCGCATCATCGACCTGACGTCTCCCATCGGCAAAGGCCAGCGCGCGCTGATCGTCGCGCAGCCCAAGACCGGCAAGACCGAGATGATGAAGAGCATCGCGCATGCCCTCGTCGCCAACGCACCGGAATGCCATCTCATCGTGCTGCTCGTCGACGAGCGCCCCGAGGAAGTGACCGAGATGCTGCGCACCGTGCGCGGCGAGGTCATCAGCTCCACCTTCGACGAACCGGCCGCCCGCCACGTGCAGGTCGCCGAGATGGTCATCGAGCGCGCCAAGCGTCTGGTGGAACTGAAGAAGGACGTGATCATCCTGCTGGACTCGATCACCCGCCTGGCCCGCGCCTACAACAACGTGCTGCCATCGTCGGGCAAGGTGATGTCCGGCGGCGTCGACGCGAACGCGCTGCAGCGCCCCAAGCGCTTCTTCGGCGCGGCGCGCAACATCGAGGAAGGCGGCTCGCTGACCATCATCGGCACCGCGCTGATCGACACCGGTTCGCTGATGGACCAGGTGATCTACGAAGAGTTCAAGGGCACCGGCAACTGCGAAATCCACCTGGATCGCCGCATGGCCGAGAAGCGCGTCTACCCGTCCATCCTGATCAACAAGTCCGGCACCCGCCGTGAAGAGCTGCTGCTCAAGCCCGAGATCCTGCAAAAGAGCTGGATCCTGCGCAAACTGCTCTACAACATGGACGAGATCGAGGCGATGGAGTTCATCCTCGACAAGATGAAGGCGTCGAAGAACAACCTGGACTTCTTCGACATGATGCGGCGCGGCGGGTAGTGAGACCAGGCCGGCGGCAGGACCTGCGTCCTGTCCGACGGCCGTCGAACGCCCGCGCATGTCTGGCATGCGCGGGCGCCTTCAGCCCTGAAACTAGCCAAGCCCAAGGGAAGCTCGCTATAATCGCGGGTTTTCCGCCCTGACACCCTGGAAAGTGCATCGACCCGCCCGGTCGGTGTGGCTCCCGAAGACCTGAGAGGTTCCCATGAAAGAAGGCATTCACCCCAACTACCGCGACGTCGTCTTCATCGACCAGTCCAACGGCTTCCAGTTCGTGACGCGCTCGACCGTCCAAACCAAGGAAACCATCGAGCTCGACGGCAAGACCCTGCCGCTGGTCAAGCTGGAAACGACGAGCGAGTCGCACCCCTTCTACACGGGCACGCAAAAGAGCGTGGACAACCTGGGCGGTCGCGTCGAGAAGTTCCGCAACAAGTTCGCTCACCTCAAGAAGTAATCGCCGAGGCGGTGTCGCACCGCTTCCGCCATGCAAGGGCAGCCTCGGCTGCCCTTTGTCATTTCTGCACGTCCGGCCACCCCATTTTTGTCAGGCACCACCCACGGCCGAGCGCGTCTTTCTGCGGCATCATGCCGGCCGATCCGATAGAAGCAGCCCTCCCCTCGTGAACCT
Source organism: Pelomonas nitida (assembly GCF_043555975.1). Taxonomy (NCBI): domain Bacteria; kingdom Pseudomonadati; phylum Pseudomonadota; class Betaproteobacteria; order Burkholderiales; family Sphaerotilaceae; genus Roseateles; species Pelomonas nitida. The sequence goes on from NZ_JBIGIA010000009.1 coordinate 210,832, forward strand.
GCCCACCCCCGCCATCGTCGCCGAGCGCGGCGCCGTGCGCCTGCCCAGACTGGCGCTGCTGCTGCTGTGTGCGGCCTACCTGCTCCCTGGCATCTTCGGCCGCGCACCGTGGCGCAATGCCGACCTCACCGCGTTCGGCTTCATGGCCAGCATTGCCCAGGGCAACGCCCCGTGGTGGAAGCCGGCCATCGCCGGCATTCCCGCCGAAGGTGGCCCGCTGCCCTATTGGCTCGGCGCACTGGCCATCAAGGCCTTGCCCTTCCTCGACGCCCCCGTTGCAGCCCGCCTGCCCTACGCGCTCGTGCTCGCAGGTGTGCTGGTGGCCGTCTGGTACACCTGTTTCCACCTGGCCCGCACCGACGCCGCGCAGCCCGTGGCCTTCGCCTTCGGCGGCGAGGCCCAGGCGGTGGACTACGCACGCGCCCTGGCGGACGGCGCACTGCTGGCCTTGATGGCCTCGCTCGGCCTGCTGCAACTGGGGCACGAGACGACGCCGGAGCTGGTGCAGCTGCTGGCCGTGTCGGTGTATCTGTACGGGCTGGCCGCGGCGCCATTTCGCCGCTGGCATTCGAGGGTGGCCGTGCTGCTGGCGCTGCCGGTGCTTGCCGCCAGCGAGGCGCCGACCGTGGCCTGCGCGCTGGGGCTGCTGGGCTTGCTGCTGAACCACCGCTCCAGCTATGAAGCAGCCAAGGACCAGCGCGTCTGGCTGCTGGGCGCGCTGACGCTGGCCGTGGTGTCGGCCTATGCGTTCAACGGCTGGGCCTGGCGGGCACGGCCGGGGCTGGATGTCGGGTCGCTGCTGAGCCTGCTGGCGTGGTTCTGCTGGCCGGCCGGCCCGCTGGCCCTGTGGACGCTGTGGCGCTGGCGCCGCCACGGCCTGCGCCGGCACATCACCGTGCCGGCCATCGCGCTGCTGGTGCCGCTCACCGCCTGCGTCGCCATGGAAGGCTCTGAGCGCCCGCTGTTGCTCGCCCTGCCGTCGCTGGCCATCCTCGCAGCCTTCGCGCTGCCGACACTGAGCCGCGGCTTCGCGGCGGCGGTGGACTGGTTCTCGGTGTTCTTCTTCAGCGCCGCCGCGCTGTTCTTCTGGCTCTACTACCTGTCGATGCACACCGGCTGGCCCGAGCGCCCGCTGGCCAACCTGCGCCGCCTGGCCGAGGGCTTCGAGCCGGAGTTCAGCCTGCTCGCGCTGGTCTTTGCGCTGGCCGCCACGGCCGGCTGGCTGGCGCTCGTGCGCTGGCGCACATCGCGGCATCGCCATGCGCTGTGGAAGAGCCTCGCGCTGCCGGCCGGCGGTGTCGCACTGGGTTGGTTGCTGGTGATGAGCCTGCTGCTGCCGCCGCTGGACTATGCGCGCAGCCTGGCGCCGCTGGTGTCGCGCCTGCAAGCGCGGCTGCCGAACGATGTGACCTGCCTGGCCGCGCCTGGCCAAAGCCTGCCGACGCTGGCCGCGCTGGAATGGCATGGCCGTTGGCGCGTGGAAGGCCGCGGCGAACTCGCCAGCACGCGCTGCACGCATGCCGTCATCAGCACCGGTCAGCCCGTGCCGCACGGCTGGCAGACCATGGCGCAGGTCAAGCGACCCACCGACCGCAGTGGCAGCGCCGGGCTCGTCCTCCTGAAGCGTCAGTGACCCGGCACCGCGGCCGCACCGAAAGCGGCCTCGTCGCCCAGCGCTGAATCGCTGACCTGGCGCACGCGCGCCGACGGGAAGAGCAGCCGGAAACGCGAGCCCTTGCCGACTTCGCTCTGGATCATCAGCTCGCCGCCATGCCGCTGCATGACATGCTTGACGATGGACAGCCCCAGGCCGGTGCCGCCCGTCTCGCGCGAGCGGCTGCCGTCCACGCGGTAGAAACGCTCCGTCAGGCGCGGGATGTGCTCCCGCGCGATGCCGGGCCCGGTATCCACGACGGCGAGTTCGCCGCTGCCGTCCTCCAGCAGCCGCCACACCACGCCCACCTCGCCACCGTCCGGCGTGTATCGCACGGCATTGGTCACGAGGTTGGCAATGGCACTGAGAAGTTCGCTCTCGACGCCGGCCAGTTCCACGCCGGTCACCGGCTTGAGATGCAGCGGATGGCGGCCCGCGGACAGCGCCTCCGCGTCCGCCGCCACACGCAGCAGCAGCGCGTCCAGCGCCACCCAGCGATCCGGCCCGGGGCGCGGGCTGCCCTCCAGTTGCGCCAGCGTCAGCAGGTCGGCAACCAGCGTCTGCATGCGCTGCGTCTGCTGGTTCATCAGCACGAGCACACGATCACGCTCCACCGACGTCAGCGGCAGCGAATGCATGGTCTCGATGAAGCCCGACAGCACGGTCAGCGGCGTGCGGATCTCATGCGAGACATTGGCGACGAAATCGCGCCGCATGCCTTCGGCGCGCAAGCGCTCGGTGATGTCCAGCGACAGCACCAGGCGCATGCCCTCGCCGTACTCGCGCACGACGATGGACAACGTGCCGGGCCCGCGGCTGTTGCCCAGCACCAGCGGCTCGGCGTAACGCCCGGCCTGCAGGTAGGCCACAAAGGCCGGCGCGCGCACGAGGTTGGTGATGCGCTGGCGCAGGTCCCGCTGCGGGTCCAGCGCGAAATGATCGGCAGCGACGCGATTGCACCAGACGATCTGCTCCTGCAGGTCCAGCATCAGCACACCGTTGGGTGAGGCCTCGATCGCCGACAGGAACTGCTCCAGCTCCAGCCGGCTGCGCGCGACGGCACGGTCGCGGTCGCGCACCGCGCGCTCGATCCGGTAGCCCACCTCACCCCACAGGCCCGTGTCGCGCGGGGCGTTCTCGAACTGATTGCCCCGCAGCCAGCCCAGCAGGCGGGAGCCACGCACCGCATCCACCAACATCATCAGCAACACGCCGCTGACGACGCCGACCGCCAGCCCCAGCCCATCCGCACCGCTGGCGGAGCGCACGGCAGCGCCAATGACGAATCCGAGCAGCGCGGCCACCAGGGCCATCAAGAGTCGCGGCAACAACCAGGTCATGCAGCTTGCTTCATCTCAGTTTTCACGACGCAGCGGGCCGGACGCGGGTGCGACGCCCGAGCGTGCCCACAAGCCACATGCCCGCCGCCGCACGCCCAGGCATCACCGTCACCTGGAGCAGCCGGCCAGACTGGGCCAAGCGCGTCATCTCAAGCAGACAGTGCGCTGCTCTGCTGCGTCAAGCGGTAGCCGGCCCCACGGACGGTCTCGATCATGCGCGCGCACTGCACGCGCTCCAGCGCCTCGCGCAGCCGCTTGACGTGAACGTCGATGGTGCGTTCCTCGATGAACACGTGGTCGCCCCAGACGCGATCCAGCAACTGCGAGCGGCTGTGCACACGCTCCGGGTGGGTCATCAAGAAATGCAGCAGGCGGAACTCGGTGGGCCCGAGCTTGACCTCGGCGCCGTCGCGGCTGACGCGGCGGGTGCCCGGGTCCAGCAGCAGCGGGCCGACCTCGACGACGCTGTCCAGCGCCTCGGGCGCTTTGCGGCGCAACACCGCGCGGATGCGCGCCAGCAACTCGTTGGTCGAGAACGGCTTGGTGACGTAGTCGTCGGCGCCCGCATCGAGACCGGCGATCTTGTCGCCCTCGTCCGCACGCGCCGTCAACATGATGATGGGCAGCTCCTTCGTGCGTGCCGCACCGCGCCACTGGCGGGCCAGCGCCACGCCACTCTGGCCGGGCAGCATCCAGTCCAGCACGACGAGATCAGGCAGGACGCGGTCCACCTCGTATTGCGCCGCGCTCGCGCTGGCGGCCAGCGTGACCTCGAAGCCGGCGTGGCGCAGGTTGATGGAAATCAGCTCGGCAATCGCCGACTCGTCTTCGACCACCAGGATTCGACTCATGGAAATGCTCTCTCAATGCGTAGTGCCTTCCCCAGCGCCCGCCGTGGAACCGGCTTTGCCGGGTCACCAGCGGCGCCCCCTTGAGGGGGCCGGCGAAGCCGGTAGGGAGTGGGCTATCGAACCATCGTTTCGACGGCTTCCGGCGTGTTGTGGCGCACGTCCTGGCCCTTGACCACATAGATGACCACCTCGGCCAGGTTCTTGGCGTGGTCGCCCACGCGCTCGATGGCCTTGGCGACGAACACCAGGTCGATGGACGACGAGATGGTGCGCGGGTCTTCCATCATGTAGGTGATGAGCTTGCGCAGCAGGCCGTCGAATTCCTTGTCGATCTCGTCGTCGTGCTTCAGCACGTCGAGCGCACGCTCGACATCCAGGCGCGCGAAGGAGTCCAGCGCCTTGCGCAGCTGTGCCGTGGCGAGCTCGGCCTCGAAGGCCAGATCGGCCATCGGCAGGCGCAGGCGGCTCGACACGCCGCCCGTCACCAGGCGCTGCACGGTGCGCGCAATGCGCGCGGCTTCGTCGCCCACACGCTCGAGGTTGGCGATGCTCTTGCTGATGGCGATCAGCAGGCGCAGGTCGCGGGCGGTGGGCTGGCGGCGCGCGATGATGGTGGAGAGATCACGGTCGATCTCGATTTCCATCGCGTTGACCCGGCCTTCCTTGGCCAGCACGTCGTCGGCAGATTCCGACGAGAAGTCGTTGAGCGCCTGCACGGCCTGGGCCACCTGGGCCTCGACCAGCCCGCCCATCTCGAGCACGCGGGTGGAGATGCCGCTGAGCTCGGCGTCGAATTGGGTGGAGAGATGCTTGTCGACCATGACGTTTCCTTAACCAAAACGGCCCGTGATGTAGTCCTCAGTGTCCTTGCGCTTGGGCTTCATGAAGAGCTCGGCAGTGGGACCGAACTCGATGAGGTCACCGAGGTACATGTAGGCCGTGTAGTCGGAGCAGCGCGCGGCCTGCTGCATGTTGTGCGTCACGATGGCGACGGTGTAGTCGCTCTTGAGTTCGTGGATGAGTTCTTCGATCTTGCCCGTGGAGATCGGGTCCAGCGCCGAGCAGGGTTCGTCGAGCAGCAGCACTTCGGGCTTGATCGCGATGCCGCGCGCGATGCACAGGCGCTGCTGCTGGCCGCCGGAGAGGCCCGCGCCGCTCTGGTTGAGCTTGTCCTTCACTTCGGTCCAGAGTGCGGCCTTCTTCAGCGCCCACTCGACGCGCTCGTCCATCTCCACGCGCGGCAGCGTCTCGAACAGGCGCACGCCGAAGGCGATGTTGTCGTAGATGGACATCGGGAACGGCGTGGGCTTCTGGAAGACCATGCCGACCTTGGCGCGGATCAGCGAGACGTCGTCCTTGCTCTCCAGGATGTTCTCGCCGTCCAGCAGGATCTCGCCTTCGGCGCGCTGCTCGGGGTAGAGCTCGAACATGCGGTTCAGCGTGCGCAGCAGCGTGGACTTGCCACAGCCCGACGGGCCGATGAAGGCGGTGACCTTCTTCTCGGGGATGTCGAGGTTGATGTTCTTCAGCGCGTGGAAGCTGCCGTAGAAGAAGTTCAGGTTGCGCACCGACAGCTTGGCGCGTTCGCTCAACGAGGTTTCGATCTTGGCGTCCATGATCGGGAGTCCTTAGTGTTTGTTCTTGAAGAGCACGCGGGCGAGGATGTTCAGCAGCAGCACCCCCACGGTGATCAGGAAGACGCCGGCCCAGGCGATCTGCTGCAGATGCTGGTCGGGGTTCATCGCGAAGTCGTAAATCGTCTTCGGCAGATTGGCCATCGGGCGCGTCAGGTCGGTGGACCAGAACTGGTTGTTCAGCGCGGTGAACAGCAGCGGCGCGGTTTCACCCGACACGCGGGCCAGCGCCAGCAGGATGCCGGTGATGACGCCCGCACGGGCGGCCTTCAGCGTGATGGCCAGGATGACCTTCCACTTCGGCGTGCCGAGGGCGTAGGCGGCCTCGCGCAAAGCGTTCGGCACCAGGTTCAGCATGTTCTCCGTCGTGCGGATGACGACCGGGATGACCAGCAGCGCCAGCGACAGCGAGCCCGCCAGGCCGGAGAAGGTGTGCATCTTGGCCACGACGATGGCGTAGACGAACAGGCCGATGACGATGGACGGCGCGGACAGCATGATGTCGTTGATGAAACGCACCGCGCTGCCCAGCCAGGTCTTCTGACCGTATTCGGCCAGATAGACGCCGGCCAAGATGCCCACCGGCGTGCCGACCAGCGTGGCCAGCGTCACCATCAGGAAGGAGCCGAACAGCGCGTTGGCGAGACCACCGCCTTCGCTCTGCGGCGGCGGCGTCATCTGCGTGAAGGTGGCCCAGCTCAGGCCGCCGATGCCCTGATAGATGGTCTCGAACAGGATCCAGATGAGCCAGAAGACGCCGAAGGACATGGCGCCCAGCGACAGCGTCAGCGCGACAGCATTGATGCGCTTGCGCTTGTGGTGCATCGCCAGGCGGCGCGAGTCGATTGCAGTGGTCATGAGCGGGTTCCCTCGCCCTTCTTCAGGCGCAGCAGCAGCAGCTTGGAGATGGACAGCACGACAAAGGTGATCAGGAAGAGGACCAGGCCGAGGTACAGCAGCGAGGCCTGGTGCAGGCCCTCGCCGGCTTCGGCGAATTCGTTGGCCAGCGTGGAAGTGATGCTGGCGGCGGCTTCAAAGACCGACAGCGACTTCAGCTGGGTCATGTTGCCGATGACAAAGGTGACAGCCATCGTCTCGCCCAGCGCCCGGCCCAGGCCGAGCATGATGCCGCCGATGACGCCGGTCTTGGTGTAGGGCAGCACGATGCGGGAGACGACCTCCCAGGTCGTCGCGCCCAGGCCGTAGGCAGACTCCTTCAGCATCGGCGGCGTGACCTCGAACACGTCGCGCATCACCGAGGCGATGAACGGAATGATCATGATCGCCAGGATGATGCCGGCCGACAGGATGCCGATGCCCACGGGCGCGCCGGACACCAGCGCACCCAGCACCGGCACGCCGCCCAGCAGCGACTGCAGCGGCTGCTGCACGAAGGTGGCCAGGATGGGGCCGAACACCAGCAAGCCCCACATGCCGTAGACGATGGACGGCACGGCCGCCAGCAACTCGATGGCGATGCCCAGCGGGCGCTTGAGCCAACTGGGCGAGAGTTCCGTCAGGAAGATGGCGATGCCGAAACTGACCGGCACGGCGATCACCAGCGCGATGACAGACGTGACCAGCGTGCCGTAGATCATCACGAGGCCGCCGAACTTCTCCTGCACCGGGTCCCATTCCGCACTGGTCAGGAAGCCCAGGCCAAAGGCCTTGAGGGCGGGTGTCGCGCCGATGATGAGGGAGCCGATGATGCCCACCATCAACGCCAACGTCAGCCAGGCGGCGCCTTGCGACAGGCCGGCAAACAGGGCGTCAGCCCAGGGGGCGACGCGGCGACGTTGCGGTTGCGGTTTCATCGGGGACGTGTGCGTGCGAGGTTCGCTTCGATCAGCGCCTGCACGGTCGGCGGGAAGGATGGCGGCCAAGGAACCTCCGGAGATGGATTCAGAAGATGGGGGCTTCGATGTGGCAAGGCCCGACCGAGGTCGGGCCTGCCTTCAGGTCAGCAAGCGCCCCGTGGGATCACTTGTAGGCGACCGGCTTGCCGGCACTGTCCTTGATCTGCTCGGCCCACTGCTTGCGCACCAGGTCCTTGACGCTGGCCGGCAGCGGCACGTAGTCCAGGTCATCAGCCAGCTTGTCGCCGTTGACATAAGCCCACTCGAAGAACTTCAGCGCGGCGCTGGCCTGCGCGGCCTTGTCCTGCGACTTGAACATCAGGATGTAAGTCGGGTTGGTCAGCGGCCAGGCGGTCTTGCCGGGTTGCTCGGTCGTGATCTGGTAGAAGGTCTTGTTCCAATCAGCACCGGCGGCCGCGGCCTTGAAGGCCTCGTCGCTCGGGCTAACCCACTGGCCGTCCTTGTTCTTCAGCTGGACGAAGGTCATCTTGTTCTGCTTCACATAGGCGTACTCGACGTAGCCGATGGAGTTGGGCAGACGCTGCACGAAGGCGGCGACACCCTCGTTGCCCTTGCCGGCGGTGCCAGCCAGCCACTTGACCGTCGTGCCTTCGCCGACCTTGTCCTTCCACTCGGGGCTGACCTTGGACAGGTAGTTCGTGAAGATGAAGGTGGTGCCGGAACCGTCGGCACGGGCGACCGGCGCGATGGCCGCGTCAGGCAGCGTGACGCCGGGGTTCAGCGCGGTGATGGCCGCGTCGTTCCACTTCGTGACCTTGCCCAGGTAGATGTCTGCCAGCACGGCGCCGGTCAGCTTGAGCTGGCCTGCGGCAACGCCCTTGATGTTGACCACCGGCACCACGCCGCCGATGACCGTCGGGAACTGCACCAGACCGTCCTTGGCCAGGTCTTCGTCCTTCAGCGGCATGTCGGAAGCACCGAAGTCCACCGTCTTGGCCTTGATCTGGCGGATGCCGGCGCCGGAGCCGACCGACTGGTAGTTGATGCGGGCACCGGTCGCCTTGTTGTAGGCGTCGGCCCACTTCGCGTAGATCGGCGCGGGGAAAGTGGCACCGGCACCGGTGACGTCCTGGGCAAGCGCCACTTGGGCACCGAACAAGCCCGCGACCACCACGAGCGACTTGCTGACCTGGACAAAGTTCATCTGAAACACCTTCCGCAAAGCGGTTTTGACGATGCCTGCATCCTAGGGATCGAATATGACGATTCAGTGACGACGGGTTCACAAACTCGCCTCGCAAGGCCTTCCCTCAGAGGGAAAACGTCGTCCATTGCGATTGTGACAACGTCATTTGCCCAGTCATTCAATCGTCATGATCGACTTCTAGAGTGCGGCGCATCTATTGTCCAGCCCCATGGAGCTCGAATGATCCGTTTCTCGCCCGCCCTCGCCCTGACGGCCGCCGCCTTCCTCACCGCCTGCGCCACAACGCCCGCACCGGCACCGCTGGCCGAGACATTGGCGCGGGACCCTCAGCTCACGACCTTCAACCGGCTGGCGGCGGAATCCGGCCTGGCAGAGGAACTGCGCGCCGCCGGGCCGCTGACCATCTTCGTGCCCAGCGATGACGCCTTCAAGGCCGTTCCGAGCAAGACGATGGAGGCGCTGGCAGCCGACCCGGCGCAACTGAAGGCCGTGCTGGGCTACCACGTCATCGATGGCCGCGTGATTGCCGCCGACGTGAAGCCCGGCGCCACGAAGACCCACCAGGGCGCCAGCCTGGCGCTAGCCAAGGCGGGCAGCTTCGTCACGGTGGACGACGCCGTCGTGCAGCGCGCCGACATCGAGGCGAGCAACGGCGTTGCGCACGTGGTCGACCGCGTGCTGATGCCGCCCAAGAAGTAATTCGCCACATCACCAACGACAAGGGCCGCTGATTGCAGCGGCCCTTGTCGTTGTCACGGTTGCCGCCAGGCTGCGGCGGCGGACTTCAGTCCGCCAGCGCGTCCACCAGGCGCTGGGCACAGCGCTGCGCCAGGCCAGCATCCGAGGCCTCGACCATGACGCGCAGCAGCGGCTCCGTGCCTGATGCACGGATCAGCACACGGCCCTTGCCGGCCAGTTCCGCCGTGACGGCGGCCTGCACCTCGGCCAGGCGGCGGCTGCTTTTCCAGTCCTGCCCCGGCTGCAGACGCACATTGATCAGCGTCTGCGGGAACAGCGTCACGCCGGCGAGCTGCTGGGCGAGGCTGCGGCCACTGCGGCACACGGCCTGCAGCACGAGCAGCGCACTGACGATGCCGTCACCCGTCGTGTGCTTGTCCAGCGCCAACAGGTGGCCCGAGCCCTCGCCGCCCAGCTGCCAGCCGCGCGCGGCCAGCTCTTCCAGCACATAGCGGTCACCCACCTTGGCGCGCACGAACTCGACATCACGCGAGCGCAGCGCCAGCTCGACCGCCATGTTGGTCATCAGCGTGCCCACGGCGCCGGGCACGCGCTGCCCCTGGTCCAGCCGATCGGCCACCATGGCGAACAGCAGTTCATCGCCGTTGTAGAGACGGCCCTGGTCGTCGACCAATTGCAGGCGGTCGGCATCGCCATCCAACGCCACGCCATAGTGAGCCCCATGCGCCTTGACGGCCTCGACCAGCGCCCCCGGCGCGGTGGCACCAAAGCCGGCATTGATGTTGAAGCCATCGGGCTTGCAGCCGATGGAGATGACCTCGGCGCCGAGCTCGTGGAAAACGTCAGGGGCCACGTGATAGGCCGCCCCGTTGGCCGCGTCGACGACGATCTTCAAGCCCTTCAGCGTCAGGTCGGAGCCGAAGCTGGCCTTGCAGAACTCGATGTAGCGGCCACGCGCGTCTTCCAGCCGCTTGGCACGGCCGAGGCTGGCCGAATCCACCCACTGCGGCTCTTCGTCCAGCGCCGCCTCGACGGCCAGCTCCCAGGCGTCCGGCAGCTTCTCGCCCTTGGCGGAGAAGAACTTGATGCCGTTGTCCTCAAACGGGTTGTGCGAGGCGCTGATGACGACGCCCAGATCCTGGCGCAGCGCGCGCGTCAGATAGGCCACGCCGGGCGTGGGCAGCGGGCCGGTCAGCAGCACGTTGACGCCGGCCGACGCGAAGCCGGCCTCCAGCGCCGACTCGATCATGTAGCCGGAGATGCGCGTGTCCTTGCCGATCAACACGGTGGGGCGCTGGCTGGTCTTGCGCAGCACGCGACCAACAGCGTGACCCAGGCGCAGCATGAAGTCCGGCGTGATCGGCGCCTGTCCGACGGTGCCTCGAATGCCGTCGGTTCCAAAATACTTGCGGCTCATCGCGAGCGTCCTCTTATGCAATGGCTGGCATTGTCGCCGCGTCGACCGCCGCCCAGACCTTGACCGCGTCCACGGTCGCCGCCACATCGTGCACTCTCACGATGCTGGCCCCCGCCGCGATGGATCGCAGCGCGGCGGCCAGGCTGGCAGGCAGGCGCTGATCCACCGGCCTGCCCGTGATGTCACCCAGCGTGCGCTTGCGCGACCAGCCCGCGAGCAGCGGATAACCCAGCTCGGCCAGCCGGCGCTGCCCCGCCAGCAACTGCAGGTTGTGCGCGCCCGTCTTGGCAAAACCGTAGCCCGGGTCCAGCACGATGCGCTCCGCCGCCAGGCCACTGGCCCGTGTCGCCTGGGCGCGCTGCGCGAGAAACGCGGCCACCTCGGCCACCACGTCACCGTAGTGCGCCAGCTCCGCCATCGACGCCGGCTCGCCACGCATGTGCATGAGGCAGACACCGGCCTCGCTGTCCGCCACGGCAGCCAGCGCACCGGGCAGCTGCAAGGCCTGGATGTCATTGATGATGTCCACGCCGGCATCCAGCGCGCGCCGCATCACGTCGGGCTTGTAGGTGTCGACGGATACGGGCACGCCCAGCGTCACGGCGGCTGCGAGCACGGGCTCAATGCGCGCCCACTCGCTGTCGGCATCGACACGCGGCGCGCCGGGGCGAGTCGACTCGCCGCCGATGTCCAGGATGTCGACCCCTTCTGCCACCAGGCGCTCGCAGTGGGCAATCGCGGCGCGGGCCTCATCGTGGCGCCCGCCATCGGAGAACGAATCGGGCGTCGCGTTGACGATGCCCATCACCCGGGGCCGGCTGAGGTCGATACGAAAGCGGCGGGTCTGCCAGTGCATGGGTCGGCTGGAATGAAAAACGGGCCCGGTGAAAGCCGGGCCCGTCGTGTGAAGAGAAATCAGGCCGCTGCCGGGGCGCCGTCGGTGCTGACGGGCGGCGTGCCGCTGGGGCCGCTGCTGGCGGTCGGCGTACCGCCACCGGGTTCGCGCGGCGGGCGGCCGGCCATGATGTCCATGATCTGGTCGCGATCAATGGTTTCCCATTTCATCAGCGCTGCCGTCATCACTTCCACCTTGTCGCGGTTGTCCTCCAGGATCTTCTGCGCGACCGCGTACTGTTCGTCCAGGATGCGGCGCATCTCGGAATCGACCTTCTGCTGCGTGTTCTCGCTGATGTTGGCCGTCTTGGTCATGCTGCGGCCGAGGAAGACCTCGCCCTCGTTCTCGGCATAGACCATCGGGCCGAGCAACTCGCTCATGCCGTAGCGCGTGACCATGTCGCGGGCGATGCGCGTCGCGCGTTCATAGTCGTTGGACGCGCCGGTGGAGATGTCCTTGACGAACAGATCCTCGGCGATACGGCCGCCGAACAGGATGCTGATCTCGTTGAGCATCTGCTTGAAGTACTTGCTGTACTGGTCGCGCTCGGGCAGTTGCCAGGTCACACCCAACGCACGGCCGCGCGGCATGATGGTCACCTTGTGGACGGGGTCGGTCCCCTCCAGCATCTCCGCGACGATGGCGTGCCCGGACTCGTGGTAGGCCGTGGCCCGCTTCTCGTCCTCGGACATGACCATGCTCTTGCGCTCGGGGCCCATGTAGAGCTTGTCCTTGGCGCGCTCGAAGTCGATCATTTCCACGAGGCGACCATTGCGGCGAGCCGCGAACAGCGCCGCCTCGTTGACGAGGTTGGCCAGGTCGGCACCGCTCATGCCAGGCGTGCCGCGCGCCAGGATGGACGCGTTGACGTCCTGCCCGATGGGCACCTTGCGCATGTGCACGTTCAGGATCTGCTCGCGGCCGCGGATGTCCGGCAGCGTCACGTAGACCTGGCGGTCGAAGCGACCGGGGCGCAGCAGCGCTGGGTCCAGGATGTCCGGGCGATTGGTGGCCGCGATGACGATGACGCCGAGATTGGTCTCGAAGCCGTCCATCTCGACCAGCATCTGGTTCAGCGTCTGCTCGCGCTCGTCGTTGCCACCGCCCAGGCCGGCACCGCGATGGCGGCCAACGGCGTCGATTTCATCGATGAAGATGATGCAGGGCGCACTCTTCTTGGCCTGCTCGAACATGTCGCGCACGCGGGCCGCGCCCACGCCGACGAACATCTCGACGAAGTCGGAGCCCGAGATCGTGAAGAACGGCACCTTGGCCTCGCCGGCGATGGACTTGGCCAGCAGCGTCTTGCCGGTACCCGGAGGGCCGACCATCAGCACGCCACGGGGAATGCGGCCGCCGAGCTTCTGGAACTTCTGCGGGTCCTTCAGGAAGTCGACCAGCTCCTTCACCTCTTCCTTGGCCTCGTCGCAACCGGCGACATCGGCAAAGGTGATGGAGTTGTTGGCTTCGTCCAGCATGCGGGCCTTGGACTTGCCAAAGGAGAACGCGCCCCCCTTGCCGCCGCCCTGCATCTGGCGCATGAAGTACACCCACACGCCGATCAGCAGCAGCATGGGCGCCCAGTTGATCAGCATGCTGACGAGGAAGCCCTGCTCTTCGCGCGGCTTGACGTCGAAGCGCACGCCGTTCTTGATCAGGTCGCCAACCAGGCCCTGATCCTTGGCCGTGGCCAGCGTGCGCAGCTTGTTGCCGTCGGTATCTTCTGCGGTGACATCACCGGCAAAACCGTCCGGCAGCGTGACCGACCGGATACGGCGCGCCTGGACGAGGTCCAGGAATTCGGAATACGTCACCTGCTTGCCGGGTGCCGTCGCGCCGCCAAACTGCTTGACGACCGTGAACAGCACGAGGGCGATCACGATCCAGACGGCGAACTTAGAAAACCACTGATTGTTCACTGCGACTCCTTGGCCCTGATTGGCCCAGCGCGGGTTTCAGGACTGTGGGGGCGATTTTAGGTGAGGCAAGAGGGCTGACCCTCTAATTAGCGGTTTTTCAAACCGATGCCGACCAAGAATGTCTCGGAAGACCGCTCGCGCGAGGCCTTGGGCTTCACGACCTTGACGGTCTTGAACTGGGCGCGGAACAGCAGCACCAGCTCGTTGTAGCCACTGCCGTGGAAGACCTTGGCCACCAACGCGCCCTCGGGCTTCAGGTGTTTGCCGGCGAAATCCACGGCCAGCTCGATCAGATTGGAGATGCGGGCGCCATCCGTCGCCGCAATGCCCGACAGGTTGGGCGCCATGTCCGACACCACGACATCCACGGGTTTGCCGGCCAGTGCCGCCTCCAACTGCGCCAGCACCGCATCCTCCTGGAAGTCGCCCTGGATGAACTGCACGCCTTCGATGGGCTCGAAATCGAGCAGATCGAGCGCAATGATGGTGCCGTTGAGCTGCCCCACGGCCGCCCCGCCCTGCCCCGCCTCCTTGGGCGCGAACTTGCGACGCAGGTACTGGCTCCAGGCGCCCGGCGTGGCCCCCAGATCGACGACCACCTGCCCGGGACGAATGAGCTTGAGCTCCTCGTCGATCTCCTTGAGCTTGTAGGCCGCGCGCGAACGGTAGCCGTCCTTCTGCGCCTGCTGCACATAGGGGTCGCTGACGTGATTGTTCAGCCACGCCTTGTTGAGCTTTTTGCTCTTGGTTTGAGTTTTCATCGAGAAACGATAATAGGCGGATGCCTCAAATCAATCTGACCCCCGCCCAGCGCAAGGACAAGCGCGCCGACGCCCATCATCTCGACCCGGTCGTGATGATCGGCGGCGACGGCCTCACCCCTGCCGTCGTGAAGGAAACCGACGCCGCGTTGAAGGCCCATGGCCTGATCAAGGTGCGGGTCCTGGGTGACGACCGCACGGCTCGCGAGGCCATGTTCGCGCAGCTCTGCGACGAGCTGAATGCCGCACCCATCCAGCACATCGGGAAGCTGCTGGTGCTCTGGCGCCCGATCCCGGAGAAGGCGGCGCCCGAGCGCGCCGATGCCAAGCCGGGCCCGCGCGTCGTCAAGATCGTCAAGTTCTCCAAGAGCGGTAACGGCCGACCGCAGGTCAGCAAGCTGAAGGTGCTGGGCAACGAACGCGTCGCCCAGGGCGGCGAGATCAAGCGCGCCAAGCGGCGCATGACCAGCGTCAAGAAGAACGTCGCTGACTGATCCACGCGAGGGCCAGCACGGCGAGGCCCTTGACCGCGAAGAAGGCGAGCGACGCACCGTGAAGCGCGCCGAAGGAAGCCACGCCGACGCCGGCCTTGGCTTCCGCCATCAGCGGCTGCAGGCCGTAGTAGCCGGCGATCGTGCAGAACAAGGCGACAGCGGGCAGCAGCAGCTTCGCCGAGAACACGTTCCCCGCCGCGCCGGCCTCCATCGCGTCACGCGCGACGCGTCGCTCCAGCAGCATCAGGATCAGCCCCGCCGCGAGGCTGATCTGCGCGTCGACTGCAAACAGCCGCGCCACGAACAAGCCCGCACTGGCGCGCTCCAGCACCGCGAATGCACTGGGCGCGGCCGCGAACGCCACACACAGCAAAAAGCCACCCCAGAGGGCGGCCAACAGGGCTTGCAATCTCACAAACATCGGCGACAAGCGTAGAGCCTTACCAGGTGGCTGCCGCGGAACCGGCTTTGCCGGGCTGCTGGCGGCGCCCTTGATGGGCGCCGGCGCAGCCGGTAGGCGGTGGATTAAACGTAGCGGACTTCGATGATCTCGTAGCGGCGCACGCCGCCGGGCGCCTGCACCTCGGCCGTATCACCGGCTTCCTTGCCGATGAGCGCGCGCGCGATGGGTGAGCCGATCGAGATTCGGCCCAGCTTGATGTCGGCCTCGTCGTCACCGGTGATTTGGTAGGTTACGGCGTTGCCACTGTCTTCATCTTCCAGGTCCACGGTGGCACCGAACACCACACGGCCACCGGCATCCAGCGCGGAGGGATCGATGATCTGCGCGACCGACAGCTTGCCCTCGACTTCGAGGATGCGCCCCTCGATGAAGCCCTGCTTGTCCTTGGCCGCGTCGTACTCGGCGTTTTCGCTCAGGTCGCCTTGGGCACGCGCTTCAGCAATCGCCAGGATCACGGCCGGACGTTCCACCGTCTTCAGGCGGTGCAGCTCTTCCTTCAGCGCCTCGGCGCCGCGCTTGGTCAGGGGGATGGTGCTCATAGCTCTATCAGGGTCAGGCAAAAAAGAGACCGCCGCTGCGGCCCGGGCGCTCCCGGGCGGCGGCGGCGGCATCAATGAAGGGAAAGTTTAGGCGAGTTCGGCGTGGAGCTCTTGCAGGGATTGCACGAGCAGACCGTTCTGGTGCTTCATGCCCTCCACGGCAGCCTCGCAGCCAGCCATCGTCGTGTAGTAGGTCACGCGGTTGGCCAGGGCAGCCTGGCGGATGTAGCGGCTGTCGGCAATGGCCGTGCGGGTCTCGTCCACGGTCGTGAAGACCAGCTGGATGTCTCCGCCCTTGAGCGCATCGACGATGTGCGGGCGGCCGTCCTTGATCTTGTTGATCAGCTTGACCGGCACGCCGGCTTCGGCGATGGCCGAGGCCGTGCCCTTGGTCGCGACGATGCCGAAGCCCAGCGCGTGCAGATCCTTGGCAATGGCGGCCGCGCGGGCATGGTCGCTGCTCTTCACGGTGATCAGCACGTTGCCCGAACGCGGCAAGCGCGAGCCGGCGCCGATCTGGCTCTTCAGCATCGCCTCGCCGAACGTCCGGGCTGCGCCCATCACTTCACCGGTCGAACGCATCTCGGGGCTGAGGATGGGGTCGACGCCGGGGAACTTGTTGAACGGGAAGACGGCTTCCTTGACGCTGTAGTACGGCGGCACGACTTCCTTGGGCACGCGGCCCTTGCGGTCGCGCTGGTCCTGCAGCTTCTGGCCGGCCATGCAGCGGGCAGCGATCTTGGCGAGCTGCTGGCCGGTGGCCTTGGAGACGTAGGGCACCGTGCGCGAGGCGCGCGGGTTCACTTCCAGCACGTAGATCGTGCAGTGCGCCAGACCCTTGGTCACGTCGCCCTGGATGGCGAACTGCACGTTCATGAGGCCCACCACCTTCAGCGCCTTGGCCATGGCGGCGGTCTGGCGGCGCAGTTCGTCCTGGACATCGGCGGCCAGCGTGTACGGCGGCAGCGAGCAGGCCGAGTCGCCGGAGTGGATGCCGGCCGCCTCAATGTGCTCCATGATGCCGCCGATCATCGTGTCGACGCCGTCGGCGATGCAGTCCACGTCCACCTCGACAGCGTCCTGCAGGAAGTGGTCCAGCAGCACCGGCGACTTCTCGCTGACGCGCACGGCTTCGCGCATATAGCGCTCCAGGTCCTTGTCGCCGTGCACGATCTCCATCGCGCGGCCGCCCAGCACATAGCTGGGGCGCACGACCAGCGGGTAGCCGATCTCGTTGGCCAGCGCAACAGCCTGCTCTTCGGTGCGTGCCGTGCGGTTGGGCGGCTGCTTCAGGCCCAGCTCGTGCAGCAGCTTCTGGAAGCGCTCGCGGTCCTCGGCGATGTCGATGGAATCGGGCGTCGTGCCGATGATGGGCACGCCGGCCCGCTCCAGGTCCAGCGCCAGCTTCAGCGGCGTCTGGCCGCCGTACTGCACGATGACGCCGACCGGCTTTTCCTTGTCGACGATCTCCAGCACGTCTTCCAGCGTGACGGGCTCGAAGTACAGCCGGTCGGACGTGTCGTAGTCGGTCGAGACGGTCTCGGGGTTGCAGTTGACCATCAGCGTTTCAAACCCGTCCTCGCGCATCGCGAGGGCCGCGTGCACGCAGCAGTAGTCGAACTCGATGCCCTGGCCGATGCGGTTCGGGCCACCGCCCAGCACCATGATCTTCTTCTTGTCCGTCGGTGCGGCCTCGCACTCGGCGCCCTCGCCTTCGTACGTGGAGTACATGTAGGCCGTCTGCGTCGAGAACTCGGCGGCGCAGGTGTCCACGCGCTTGTAGACCGGGCGCACGTTCAGCGCGACGCGGCGTTCACGCACGGCGTGCTGGTTGGTGCCCAGCAGCTTGGCCAGGCGCTTGTCCGAGAAGCCCTTGGTCTTCAGCAGGCGCAGCTCGGCCTCGCTGATGGATTCAATCGAGCGGCCCTTGATCGCGCCTTCGATCTGCACCAGCTGCTCGATCTGCGCGAGGAACCACGGGTCCACCGCGGTCTCTTCGCAGATCTCGTCCAGCGTCATGCCGATGCGGAACGCATCGGCCAGGAACAGGATGCGCTCGGGGCCGGCTTCGCCGATCTCCTGCACGATCTCTTCACGGTCGGTCGAGCGCTCGGTCAGGCCGTCGATGCCGGTCTCCAGGCCGCGCAGCGCCTTCTGGAACGACTCCTGGAAGGTGCGGCCCATGGCCATCACTTCGCCGACGGACTTCATCTGCGTCGTCAGGCGCGAGTCGGCCATCGGGAACTTCTCGAAGGCGAAGCGCGGAATCTTGGTGACGACGTAGTCGATGCTGGGCTCGAACGAGGCCGGCGTCGCGCCACCCGTGATGTCGTTCTTCAGCTCGTCCAGCGTGTAGCCCACGGCCAGCTTGGCCGCGACCTTGGCGATGGGGAAGCCCGTGGCCTTGGAGGCCAGCGCCGACGAGCGCGACACGCGCGGGTTCATCTCGATGACGACCATGCGGCCGTCCTTCGGGTTGATGGAGAACTGCACGTTGGAGCCGCCGGTGTCCACGCCGATCTCGCGCAGCACGGCCAGCGACGCATTGCGCAGCAGCTGGTATTCCTTGTCCGACAGCGTCTGGCTCGGCGCCACGGTGATGGAGTCACCGGTGTGGATGCCCATCGGGTCCAGGTTCTCGATGGAGCAGACGATGATGCAGTTGTCCGCCTTGTCGCGGACGACCTCCATCTCGTATTCCTTCCAGCCGATCAGGCTCTCTTCGATGAGCAGCTCGTTGGTGGGCGAGAGGTCGATGCCACGCTTGCAGATGGTCTCGAACTCTTCCGGGTTGTAGGCAATGCCGCCGCCCGTGCCGCCCAGCGTGAAGCTGGGGCGGATGACCATCGGGAAGCCGCTGCCGCCGATCTCGGCGTGGATCTGCTTCTGCACTGCCCACGCTTCTTCGAGCGTGTGCGCGATGCCCGACTTGGCCGAACCCAGGCCGATCTTGGTCATCGCGTCCTTGAACTTCAGGCGGTCCTCGGCCTTCTCGATGGCCACCTCGTTGGCGCCGATCATCTCGACGTTGTACTTGGCCAGCACACCATGCTTGTGCAGGTCCAGCGCGCAGTTCAGCGCGGTCTGGCCGCCCATCGTCGGCAGCACCGCATCCGGGCGCTCCTTGGCGATGATCTTCTCGACAACCTGCCAGGTGATGGGCTCGATGTAGGTGACGTCCGCCGTGTCCGGGTCCGTCATGATGGTCGCCGGGTTGCTGTTCACCAGGATGACCTTGTAGCCCTCCTCGCGCAGCGCCTTGCAGGCCTGAGCGCCCGAGTAGTCGAACTCACAGGCCTGGCCGATGATGATCGGGCCGGCGCCGATGATGAGGATGCTCTTGAGGTCTGTACGTTTGGGCATGGCGGTCTGCGCTCTTGGACGTTTTTAGAGGGTGGCCGTGGCCAGCTTGGCCCCGAATCCAACGAAAAGGACACCGACGCCCGCGTTGGCGGCCCCGGAGAGACGACGCCGCGCCCGGAAGGCCGCCGCGAGGCGGGCGCCGGCAAAGATCAGCGTCGACAGATAGATGAAGCTGAAGACCTGGATGATGGAACCCAGGATCAGAAAGGTCAGCGCGGGATGCGGGTAGGCCGGATCGACGAACTGGATGAAGAACGACAGCAGGAAGGCAATGGCCTTGGGATTCAGCAGGCTGACGACCAGCGCCTTGCGGAAGGGCTGGCTGGCGTCTACCGCGCGCGGTGCCTCGACTTGACCCTCGCCGCGCCAGCTCTTCAAGCCACCGCGCAGCAACTGGATGCCGATCCAGCCCAGGTAGATCGCGCCGACCATCTTCACGACGAAGAAGATCGCCGGGCTGGCCATCAGCAGCGACGCGCCGCCGGCCGCAGCGGCCGTCATCAGCACCGCGTCGCCGAGGAACACGCCGCACGCCGCCGTGTAGCCCGCGCGCACGCCGCGCTGCGCCGCGACGGACAACACATACAGCGAGTTGGGCCCCGGCAGCAGGATGATGAAGATCACTGCCGCGAGGTAGGTGCCGAGGTCGGTGATGCCGAACATGTCAGTGATCCACTCCTGGGTATTCCGGGCCGAGCGCTGGGCCGCTCCCGAGCCGGCCCGACCGGCGATGTGCTCGCGGCTCAATGCCGTGAGCATCGCCGTCCCCACGGGGGACCGGCCAAGGTACGCCTTGGACGAGGGGCTTCATCTCAGGCTTTCGACATCAAACCGATGAAACGGTCGAACAGGTAGGCGATGTCGTGCGGGCCGGGGCTGGCTTCCGGGTGGCCCTGGAAGCTGAAGGCCGGCTTGTCGGTGCGGGCGATGCCTTGCAGCGTGCCGTCGAACAGGCTGATGTGTGTGGCGCGCAGATTCGCCGGCAGCGTGTCGGGGTCGACCGCGAAGCCGTGGTTCTGGCTGGTGATGCCGACGCGGCCGCTGTCCAGGTCCTTCACCGGGTGGTTGGCGCCGTGGTGGCCGAACTTCATCTTGAAGGTCTTGGCGCCCGAGGCGAGCGCCAGGATCTGGTGACCCAGGCAGATGCCGAAGACGGGAATGCCGGACTCGATCAGCTGCGCGGTGGCCTTGATGGCGTAGTCGCAGGGCTCCGGGTCGCCGGGGCCGTTGGACAGGAACACGCCGTCCGGCTCCAGGTCGAACACGGCGCTGGCAGGCGTCTGCGCCGGCACGATGGTGACCTTGCAGCCCCTCGAAGCCAGCATGCGCAGGATGTTGCTCTTGACGCCGAAGTCGTAGGCCACGACGTGGAACTTGGGCGCGGTCTGCGTGCCGTAGCCGTCGCCGAGCTTCCACTCGGTCTGCGTCCAGCTTTCGCTCTCGGTGCGGCTGACGACCTTGGCCAGGTCCAGGCCAGCCATCGACGGCGCGGCCTGGGCGGCCGCCACGGCAGCGTCAATGTGCGCTTGCGTGACCGCCTCGCCAGCGGGCAATGCCAGGATGCAGCCGTTCTGCGCGCCCTTCGTGCGCAGCACGCGGGTCAGGCGCCGCGTGTCCAGGCCGGCAATGGCGACCGTGCCCTGCTCGCGCAGGTAGGCGTCCAGCGTCTTGCCAGCGCGGAAGTTGGAGGCGCGGATGGGCAGGTCCTTGATGACCAGGCCGGCAGCGAAGACCTTGGACGCCTCGACGTCCTCGTCGCTGACGCCATAACTGCCGATGTGCGGATACGTCAGCGTGACGATCTGCTTGCAGTAGCTGGGGTCGGTCAGGATTTCCTGATAGCCGGTCAGCGAGGTGTTGAACACCACTTCACCGACCGTTTGGCCGGTGGCGCCGACGGCCTGGCCTCGGAACACCGTCCCATCCGCCAGAGCCAGGATTGCTTGAGGGGGATGGAGCAGGTCGGTCAGCACAAAGGGTCTCCGCAAGTGGCTGCGTGCCCGACATCAACCCGCCTGAATCGATTCAGGGGCGGGTCAACTTGTTGAAAACCGAGGGGGTTTGCGCCGGGCAGCGATGGGGTTCAGGTAAACCCATCGAGTATAGCCGACGCGGGTAAGTACGGAGGCTTCGTGTCCGCCCCGTGACACCTCAAAGTGCCGCGATGCCAGCCTTGGCGATCTCCGCGTCTTCGCTCGACTTCACGCCGCTGACGCCCACCGCCCCCAGGTGCTGGCCATCGACGACGATGGGAACGCCACCCTCCAGCGTGGCCGCGATGCCCGGCGCACTGAGGAAGGACACGCGGCCGCCGTTGATCATGTCCTCGTAGACCTTGGATTCACGCCGGCCCAGCGCCGCCGTGTGCGCCTTGGCGGGCGCGATCTGCGCGGAGATGGGCGCGGCGCCGTCCATGCGCTGCAGCCACAACAAGTGGCCGCCAGCGTCGACGATGGCGATGGACACCGCCCAGCCCTTGGCGGCGGCATGCGCCTCGGCCGCCGCCGCGATGCGCTTGACGTCTTCGAGTTCGAGTTGGAATTGCTGCTTCATGGTCTTGCTTTCGGGTGAACAGCCCCCAATGTAGCGGCCAGATGCCGCCCCTAGAATGCAGGCGGTTTCCATTCGTCCATCGGAGGATCGTCATGAACAACAACTTGCAAACGCCGTTCGGCTATGCCGGCAGCGCCGTCACGACGGACAGCCAGCGCGTGCTGCGCAACACCTACTGGCTGCTGGCCCTGTCCCTGGTTCCCACCGTGCTGGGCGCCTGGATCGGTGCCGCCACCGGCGTCTTCGCGAAGATGGCGCCCGGCATGAGCACGCTGATCTTCTTCGTCGGCGCCTTCGGCCTGATGTTCGTCATCGAGAAGACCAAGAACAGCGCCGCCGGCGTCGCCGCGCTGCTGGGCTTCACGTTCTTCATGGGCCTGATGCTGTCGCGCCTGATCGGCTACGTGCTGGGCTTCAAGAACGGCTCGTCGCTGATCATGACCGCCTTCGGCGGCACGGCTGCCGTGTTCTTCACGATGGCCACGCTGGCCACCGTCATCAAGCGCGATCTGTCGGGCATGGGCAAGTTCCTGACCGTCGGCGCCGTGGTGCTGCTCGTGGCTGGCATCGCCAACCTGTTCCTGCACTCGTCGGCACTGATGCTGACCATCCTAGTGCTGATGCTGGGCGTGTTCTCGGCCTTCATGCTGTACGACGTCAAGCGCGTCATCGACGGCGGCGAGACCAACTACATCAGCGCGACGCTGAACATCTATCTGGACATCTACAACGTGTTCCAGAGCCTGCTGTCGCTGCTGGGCATCTTTGGCGGCGACCGCGACTGACATCCCATCCAGCCGCCCATGGCCCGGCAACGCCGGCGCCAGGGCACTGACGCGATGAAGGAGCCGCTGATGCGGCTCCTTTTTTATGCGCGCTCGAAGACCGCGATGGATTCGACGTGTGCCGTGTGCGGGAACATGTTCACCGCGCTGGCCGCCGTGCAGCGGTAACCCGCCACGTTGACCAGCAGCCCCGCATCCCGCGCCAGCGTGGCCGGGTTGCAACTGACGTAGACGATGCGCTTTGGCGGCGTCCAGCCGGGCGCCAGCGACGGATCCTGCGCGATGTCCGCCACCGCCTTGGCGAGCGCAAAGGCACCTTCGCGCGGCGGGTCGATGAGCCAGCGATCGGCCGTGCCGTCCAGCGCCAGCAATTCCGGCGTCATGTCGAACAGGTTGCGCGCCACGAAGCTGGTCTTGTGCGCCAGGCCGTTGGCCGCCGCGTTCTCGCGCGAGCGCTGCACCAGCGTCTCGCTGCCCTCGATGCCCAACACCTCGCGCGCCTGCGTGGCCAGCGGCAGCGTGAAGTTGCCCAGCCCGCAGAACCAGTCGATGACACGCTCATCCGGCTGCACAGCCAGCAGACGCAGCGCCCGGCCGACAAGCGCCTCATTGATGTGCGGGTTCACCTGCGTGAAATCGGTCGGCTTGAACGGCATGGTGACGCCGAACTCCGGCAGCCGGTAGGCCAGTGGCGGCCCGCCTTCATCGAGCAGCTTGACGGTGTCCGGCCCCTTGGGCTGCAGCCACCACTGCACACCATGCGCCACCGCGAACTCGCGCAGCTTCGCAATGTCGCCCGCCGGCAGCGGGTTCAGGTGGCGCAGCACCAGCGCGATGACCTCATCCCCCATGGCCAGCTCAATCTGCGGCAGGCGGTCGCGCTCGGCCATCGACGAAATCAGCTCGCGCATCGGCATCAACAGGTCGCTGACGACCTTGGGCACGACCTTGCAGACCTGCATGTCGGCCACGTAGCGGCTCTTGCGCTCATGAAAGCCGATCAGCACGACGCCCTTCTTCTCGACATAGCGCACCGAGAAACGCGCGCGGTAGCGATAGCCCCAGGTCGGCCCCTCGATGGGCCGCAGCAACACCTCGGGCTTGACCTTGCCCAGGTGCCAGAGCTGATCCTCCACCACGCGCTGCTTGACGGCGACCTGCGCGCCCGGCTGCAGGTGCTGCATCTTGCAGCCGCCGCAGGCGCCCGCGTGCAGGCCGAAGTGCGGGCAGCCCGGCGTGACCCGCAGCGGGCTTTCCTTCTTGATCTCGAGAAGCTGTCCCTGCTCCCAGTTGTTCTTGCGACGCGAGATCTGCGCCTTCACGATCTCGCCCGGCAAGGCGCCATCGATGAAGACCACCTTGCCCTCGGCGTTGTGCGCCACGCCCTGCGCCTCAAGTTCGATGCTCTCGACCTTGAGCCAATCCGTTGTCTGGTTCATCCCCGAATTATCCGGGGACCGCGCGCCAGGTCAGAAGATCGAGTCCCGATCGACGCCGTGGCGCATCATGTTGCGCTTGAGCTTGGCCAGCGCCTCGATCTGGATCTGCCGGATGCGCTCGCGGGTGAGCTTGAGCCGGATGGCCAGCACATCAAGCGTCTCCGGCTCGCGGTCAGACAGGCCGTAGCGCCCTGCCAGCACCTCGCGCTCGCGCTCATTGAGGCTGGCGAGGCCATGCTGCAGCAGCTCTTCCACCTCGTGCGACAGCCGCAGCCCCAGCGGGTCTACGGCCTGCTCGTCGGCGACGAGATCCAGCATGGACTCGCCGCCCTCGCCATTGCGGTCCACCGGCGAGTCCAGCGAACTCGGCAACTCCGCGTAGGCCAGCAGCTCCGCCACCTCGTCGACCGGGCGGCCGAGCGCTTGCGCCACGTCCTCGGCCCGCACGCGACTTTCGGCCCCGGCGGCGCTTTGCAGTGCCTCCAGCGCTCGCCGAGCCTTCAGCACCTGGTTCAGCTCACGAACGATGTGCACCGGCAGCCGCACCAGCCGGGCCTGATGCATCAGCGCCCGCTCGATGCTCTGGCGGATCCACCAGCTTGAATAGGTCGAGAAGCGAAAGCCGCGCTCGGGCTCGAACTTGCCGATCGCGTGCATCAGGCCGAGGTTGCCCTCCTCGATGAGATCACTCATCGGCAGGCCGCGGCCGAGGTAGTTCTTGGCGATGCTGACGACGAGCCGCAGGTTGTGCTCGATCATGGCCTGGCGGGCCTTGAAGTCGCCCGCACGTGCCGCCACGGCGGTGTCGAATTCCTGCTGCGGCGTCAGCAGCGGCGTGCGGCGGATGTCGCGCAGATAGGCCTGCAGCGCGTTGCCAAGCTCCGCCTCCTGAGCGCCGCCATTGGCACGCAACGCCTGACCATCGTCATCCGGCACGTCATCGGGCTCAGCGTCCGCGCCGCTGTTCATCGACAGCATGACGCCCGGCTCGTGCGGCGAGCCGTCGCGGCCATCGGTCGGGTGGGGCACAGCGCGCTTCATGACGTGATCGCTGGCCCGGTGTGCTTGCTGATTCGCTGACCGGTGGCCTCAACGCGCCGGCAGCAACTTGGACGGGTCGACGGGCTTGCCGAGCTTGCGCACCTCGAAGTGCAGCTTGACGGTATCGCTTTCAGTGGAACCCATCTCCGCGATCCTCTGGCCTTTGCGTACGACTTGGTCCTGCTCGACCAGCATGGCCCGGTTATGGGCATACGCCGTCAGGTAGGTGTTGTTGTGCTTGATGATGACCAAGTTGCCGTAGCCGCGCAAGCCCGAACCTGCATAAACGACGCGACCGTCCGCGACGGCCAGCACCGGGTCACCCGGCTTGCCCGCGAAGTCCAGCCCCTTGTTGCGCTGCTCATCGAAGCCCGCACTGACCGACTGCGACACCGGCCAGCCCCAGGCCAGGTTGTCGTCATCGGACGCCGCACTCTCCTTCGGCGTCTCGCGGGCAGGCACCTCACGCGCTGGGGCCGAAGCACTGGCCACCACGGCACTGGCCGATGCCGCAGGCGGCTTGGCGTCCAGCGGACGGCTCTCGACCTTGGGCGCCATCACAATGGGCTTGGCCGTCACGGCCGTGGGATCCACACCCGGGGGCACGACGCGCAACACCTGGCCCACCTCAATGCGGTTGGGGTTCTCCAGCGCATTCCACTTCGCCACGTCGCGCCAGCTCTGACCGTTGTCCAGCGCAATGCGGATCAGCGCATCGCCAGCCTTGACCGTGTAGTAGCCCGGCTTGCCGGCGTTCTCGGCCCCGGGCAGCGGCGGCTTCACGTCGGCCGGTGCAGCAGCGGGCATGGGCACAGCAGCAGCCGCCGGCGTCACGGCCTTGGGAACCTGCGGATTGCGGTCCTCGACAGGCGCCTGGTTCAGCGAAACGCTGGTGCAGGCGCTGAGCAACAGCGTGGTGGTAACGACGGCGAGAAGGTGACTCAGGCGTGAGGGCATCGTGTGGCTGTGGCTTGGAGGTCGCCCGGATTGTGTGGCGCGGTGCGCCAGCGGCCCCGTCAAACGACGCCTGATTTTAGAGGGACGAACAGCACTGCCTCATGTTCGCTGCGCAACCATCGGCTGACGCCGCCTTCGACGACATGATCGAGCACCACCAGCACCTGGCCGCGCCCGCTTGAGGCCGTCGGCGCGATGAGCCGCCCGCCGGGCGCGAGCTGCGCCGTCCAGGCCGCAGGAATGTCTTCGCCACCGGCAGCCGCGATGATGCTGTCGAAAGGGCCGCTGGCCGAGTGGCCGACGCGGCCATCGCCCCAAATGAGCCGCGGCGCCCGCGGCAGCACGAGGCGCTGCAGGTTGAGGCGTGCCTTGTCATGCAGACCCTGCAAGCGCTCGATGGAGGTGACCTGCCGCGCCAGCATCGCGATCACGGCAGCCTGGTAACCGCAGCCCGTACCGATCTCCAGCACGCGCCCCAACGAGCCGCGCTGACGCGCACCGGCACCCGCCATCAGCAGGCCCAGCATGTGCGCCACGACCGACGGCTTGGAGATGGTCTGGCCATGCCCAATGGGCAGCGCCGTGTCTTCGTACGCCTGCGCGGCCAGCGCGCTGTCGACGAACTCGTGGCGAGGCACAGCCGCCATCGCGGCCAGCACCTGCTCGTCGAACTTGCCCTCGGCCCGCAGGCGGGACACCATGCGTTGCCGCACGGCGCCGCTGTCCAACCCCGTGCCGCTGGGCCGCGCCAGGCGGGCCGCATCCACGGTGGCCTGCTGCAGATGGCGCTGGGGCATCAGCAATTCGCGCGGCGGTGCGACGGCCGATTTCAGGCTCGCCGGAAAGCGCTTCGGCGCCGTCATCGCGTCACAGGCCGAGCCGCTGAGCCCAAGTTCCCAACGTCGCGTGTTCCGTCAGGTCCACCTGCAGCGGCGTGATGGAGACCTGACCGTTGGCGGTGGCGTGGAAGTCGGTGCCCTCGCCCGCGTCCTTGGCATCACCGGCCGGTCCGATCCAGTAAATCGTCTCGCCGCGTGGGTTCACCTGCTCGATGATGCCCTCGCTGGCGTGGCGCCGGCCCAGCCGTGTGATCCGGCGCGGCAGCCGGTCCGCATCGGGCCGATTGGGGATGTTCACATTCAGCAGGAAGCCCTGCCCCAAGCCACCCGCAATGACCTGCTCGACGACCGCGCGCGCCGTGCGCGCAGCGGCATCCAGGTCACCCCACCCCTTCTCGGCCTGCGAGAAGGCAATCGACGGAATGCCGAACAGATAACCCTCGGTTGCTGCGGCCACCGTGCCGGAGTAGAGCGTGTCGTCGCCCATGTTGGCGCCGTTGTTGATGCCGGACAGCACCAGGTCGGGCCGATAGCCCAGCAAGCCGGTCAGCGCGAGGTGGACGCCGTCGGACGGCGTACCGCTGACGTAGCGAAAGCCATTGGCGGCGCGGTAGACGTTCAGCGGGCGATTCAACGTCAGCGAGTTGGACGTGCCGCTCGCGTTCTGCTCGGGCGCGATGACCTCGATCTCGCCCAGCCCTTCACAGGCCTTGACCAGGGCGGCGAGGCCCGGTGCGAGGTAGCCGTCGTCGTTGGAAATCAGGATTCGCATGCGGGCCAATTGTAGGGACCGCGTCGCCTGCGGGACCCGGGATTCACCCGCTGCATTCCTATCATCGACGCCCCAACACAAGAGGAGACAGCCATGAAGGCTTGGGTCTGCGAGAACCCGGTGGGCGTCGAGGCGCTGCAATGGCGGGATCTTCCCGCGCCGCCACTGACCCCTGGGCAGATCCGCGTGCAGATCAGGGCGGCGAGCCTGAACTTCCCGGACCTGCTCATCGTGCAGAACAAATACCAGATGAAGCCGCCGCTGCCCTTCGTGCCGGGCACCGAGTTCTCCGGCGTCGTCAGCGAAGTGAGCGAGGGCGTGAAAGGCTTCGTCATCGGCCAACGCGTGGCCGCGTTCGGCGGGCTGGGCGGCTTTGCGACGGAAGTCTGCATTCCCGCCGCGCTGGCCATGCCACTGCCCGACGGCTTCAGCTTCGAGGACGCCGCGGCCTTCATCTGCACTTACGCCACCAGCCACCATGCCCTCATCGATCGCGGCGCGCTGCGCGCGGGTGAGACGGTGCTCATCCTCGGCGCGGCCGGCGGCGTCGGCACGGCGGCCATCCAGATCGCCAAGACGATGGGCGCGCGGGTCATCGCAGCAGCCGGCAGCGATGCCAAATGCCAGGCCTGCCAGGCGCTGGGCGCCGATGCAGCCATCAACTACACGACGCAGAACCTGCGTGACGCGCTCAAGACGCTGACCGACGGCCGCGGCCCCGACGTCATCTACGACCCGGTCGGCGGCGACCTCGCCGAGGCCGCGTTCCGCGCCATCGCCTGGCGAGGGCGCTATCTCGTCGTCGGCTTTGCGCAGGGCCAGATTCCCGCTCTGCCGCTGAACCTCGCGCTGCTCAAAGGTGCGTCACTCGTCGGCGTGTTCTGGGGTGAGTTCGCCAAGCGCGAACCGAGCCACAACGCGAGGATGCTGGGCGAGCTCGCCGCCTGGTACGCGGCCGGCAAGATCAAGCCCGTGCTGGACCGCGTGCTACCGCTGGAACAGCTGCCCGCCGCCTTCGCTCGCATGGCCGCTCGCGAGGTCATCGGCAAGCTGGTTCTTACCCAAGTTTGAAACCTGAAAGGGGGGCGTCCACCCCCGTGGTCTGGGCCCATATCTGCAAGATGCCTGCGATACATTCGTCCATCGAATCGACCGCAGCCTCCTGCATGCCATGACCGTCAAAGTTCTCATCATCGAAGACAACCCCGTTGCCCGGAGCTTTCTGTGCCGCGTGGTCCGTGAGAGCTTCAGCGATGCGATGGAGATCACCGAGGTGGGCGACCTCGAGAATGCGCGAAGGCAGGTCGCCAAGTTCGGCAGCAACGCGGCAGACAACGGCTTCAAGCTGATCCTCGTCGACCTCGAACTGCCCGACGGCAATGGCATGGAGTTCCTGACCGAGCTGACCGGCTCGCCGTCGCTCAAGATCGTCACCACGCTCTACTCCGACGACGACCACCTCTTCCCCGCGCTGCAATGCGGCGCAGATGGCTACCTGCTGAAAGAGGACCGCTTCGAGGTCTTGGTGGAAGAACTGCAGCGCATCGTCCGCGGCCAGCCACCGCTGTCGCCCGCGATTGCGCGCCGGCTGCTCTCGCACTTTCGCCCGGCATCCAGCGACAGCGGCACCATGCCGCTGAACTCCGGCTTCGGCTCGCTGTCGTCGATGCACGCGCCGTTCAGCAACAGCCGCAACGTGGCGCTGGACCCGCCGCCGGAATGGGAACGCCTGACCCCGCGCGAGAGCGAAGTGCTGACCTATCTCAGCAAGGGTTTCACGATCAAGGAAATCGCGAACCTCATGGGCATCAAGTGGTTCACCGTCAACGACCACATCAAGAGCATCTACAAGAAGCTCAACGTGTCCAGCCGCGCCGAGGCGGCCGTGCTGGCGTCAAAGCAAGGCTTGGTCTGATTTGCCTGTGAAGGCAACGACTTAGAGCCGCTAACGAAACTTATCATCTGCCTCAGTTCAAGAACCGCTGAGGAAGATGGCAGTCAAGAAGGAAGTCAGCGCAGCACTGTGGTCGCGGATACAGCCGCTGTTGCCCGAGGTGCGGAAGTCGCCACGCGGAGGACGCCCTCGGCTGAGTGACGAA